>CAYJQQ010000019.1:0-11507 GCA_964372285.1 uncultured Gammaproteobacteria bacterium
ACTTCGTTCGCATAAGCTCACTTCGCTCGAAGAATAATGACCCGCCTTCAATTATCTTATGAGATTCTTATTCAAAAGGTACGGTTTGTTAGCTTCGGTTTTTATCACAGGTGCTGCGGTTTTAATCGTTGAGGTCACTGCAACCCGCATTCTTTCGCCTTACTTTGGCAATACGATATACACAGTCACGAGCGTAATAGGCGTTGTTCTTACTGCCCTAAGCCTTGGTTATTATATCGGAGGAATAATCTCAGATAAGTATCCCACGCAAATATTATTTTTTGCCATAATTATTGTAAGTGGTTTTTTTATTCTTTTTCTTAGATTATTGATATATTTTTTACTTCCATTTTTAGCAAATAATTTTTCCATAATCAGCGGTCCGCTAATTTCCTCACTTTTTTTATTTTTTATTCCAAGCTTTTTATTAGGTACGCTGTCGCCTTATGCGATCAAATTGCAACAAATTAACGTAGTAAAAGAGGGAGTGGGTAAAGCTGCGGGAGAAGTTTTTTTCTGGTCGACTTTTGGAAGCATTGTAGGAACTATTGCCGCGGGATTTTTCCTAATTCCACGATTCGGCTTAGACAAAATAGTCCTGACAGTTGGTTTTATTCTCATCCTTTTAGGAATTATGGGATTTGCAAGGACAAGCAAAGAAACTGGGAAAAAATTTTTAATTTTCATTTTTTTAATATTGGGTTTGTTAAGTTTACTCCAATTATTAGTTAGAAAAGAATATAGTCTTTATAGCAAAGACGGCGTTTACGAAAAAATCATAATTTATGACGGATCGATTGAAGGTAGGCCGACCCGTTTTTTTCAACAGGATAGGAGTTCTTCAGGAGCGATGTTTCTGGATTCAGACCAACTTGTCTACGATTATACAAAATATTACGAATTGTATAAATTGGTAAACCCCAATCCCAAACATTCGCTTGTTTTGGGAGGAGGTGCATATTCGGTGCCGAAAGCAATCCTCAAGAATGTTCCAGATGTATCAGTTGACGTTGTTGAGATAGAGCCGTCGTTATATGATTTGGCTAAAAAATATTTCAGGCTTCCAAATAATTCCAGACTCAAAAATTACATCGGCGACGGCCGTCGTTTTCTTCGTGAGTCCAACAAAAAATACGACTTAATATTCAGTGATGTATATTATTCTTTTTATTCGGTTCCGATACATTTTACAACCAAAGAATTTTTTTCTTTGGCTAAGGAAAAACTTTCAAGAGACGGAGTAATTGTCGCTAATTTCATCGGCGACCTTAAAGTTGGCAAATCTTCATTAACATTTTCTTTGATAAAAACATTTAAATCGGTTTTTCCCAACTCCTTTTTTTTTGCCCTCGATTCACCAAACTCCAAGCAGGGGCAAAATATTATTTTTCTAGGCATGAATAACGAAAAAAAAATAAGCCTTGCCGATTCGAGCAGTAAAGACTCTAAAGAAAAGGTTTTAAATAAATTGGAAAGCAAACTTATTGATCTAAGCCGAATAGATCTTAACTCATATCCTGCGTTAACTGACAATTACGCGCCGATCGAATATCTTACCGCACAATTACTTAAAAGAAGCCTTGAAAGAAGAACAACTTTTTTTGCTGCTGATAGAGCACTGGATTACATAAAGCAACAATTGAATTTCGGATCAAGGAGTTTGAGCACCCAAGGACACAGTCGCATCCAAGATTTTTTAGTAACGGAGTTGAAAGATCTTGGTATTGACGTTATGACTCAAAAATGGGATTACTATTCGGCTGATGGAAAGGTTAATACTTTAATGAATATAGTTGGACGCTTCAATCCTCAGGAAAAAAAAAGAATACTTTTAGGCTCTCATTACGATACCAAAAGATTTGCTGATAAAGATAAAGAGTTTCCTAAAAATCCGGTTCCAGGAGCAAACGACGGAGCCTCTGGTACTGCGATGCTTCTTGAAATAGCGCAGTTTTTGGCAAAGACAAATGTTCGATCTCAAGTGGGAGTTGACATCGTATTTTTTGACGGCGAAGAAGGAGAAGAGAACCTATCAAAAAAAGACTGGGTGCCGCTTGGCTCTCAACATTTTGCCAAAGAAGTAGATACGATCTATCCTAATGAAAAGCCGATAGTCGGAGTAGTTGCCGATATGATCTGTGATAGGGATTTAAATATCTTTATGGAAGAGAACTCGCTTGATTATGCTAACCAACAGGTAAAAGATTTTTGGCAAATTGCGTCCAGAAACTGGCCGTTTAATTTTTTTCCGAAAGCAAAATATAAAATATCTGATGACCATACTGCTTTAAATAGTGCAGGAATTCCCAGTTTTCTCGTCATCGATTTCGACTATCCGTATTTTCATACGACGCAAGACACGCTTGACAAATGTAGTGAAAATAGCTTAAAAGCAGTCGGAGAATCAGTTCTGGGTTATATTTATTCCCTTTAAAAAATCTTAGTTGTTAATGGAATTGTAGAATAGATAGATGATGAAATTATTAATCGGTTCACTTATCGGATTCTTGGTTTTGTTGGGATTATATTTCTCGCTAAGATTTCAGCAAGTAAAAAACAGATATAAGAATTTTGAAATAATAAACTATAAATTGCGAGATCCTTCGATTTCACTCAGGACAAGCTACAAACTGCTTGTAGCGGATAATCCAGAGAAGTGGAAAAAAGGGCTGATGAATTTTCGAAAACTCGACGGTGTGGACGGAATGATTTTTATATTTCCTGATAAACAATACCGCACTTTTTGGAATGGAGATACATTTATGAACTTGGACTTATACTGGATAGATGGTGATAAAGTTGTTGGAAAAAGTTTTCTTCCCTCAATAGAAAAAAGCAAAGAAATTATTAATGTTTATTCGCCTAAGGAAGTAAATAAAGTAGTGGAACTACCAAAATAATTATTTTTTCAAGGCTTCAATGCCGGGAAGCGTTCCTTTTTCGATAAACTCGAGCATGGCTCCGCCGCCGGTTGAAATGTGGGTAATCCTGCCAAGATGTTCTTCATTGGAAATCGCAGAGAGAGTATCACCGCCTCCGACGATTGATACAGCATCTCTATTGCCTGCAATTGCGTAATAGATGAAATCTGTGCCTCGCCTGAAAGCAGGATTTTCAAAATAACCAATTGGCCCATTCCAAATTATAGTTTTTGCTTTGGCTATAATTGCACCAAATTTAGCTTTTGTCTCTGGGCCAATATCGAGAGCCACAGCCCCTTTGGGAATTTGATTAACCTTGACGACCTTACCACCGTTTTCACTATTGTCGGGTTCGCCGATGATTACATCAGAAGGAAGAACTATAGCGGTATGTTTTTGAGCCGCTAAAAAAAGAAGCTGCCTGGCTTTAGCCACTTTTTCGTATTCGCAGTAGCTTTTGCCGATTTCATAACCGTGAGCACACAAAAAAGTATTTGCAAGTCCCCCCCCAACCAGTACATAATCTGCAATTTCTGTAAGTTTGCCGATAAGATTTATTTTAGTTTCGATCTTTGCGCCACCGATGATAGCAACAAATGGTTTTTTTGGTTTTTTAACGGTTTTTGAGATTGTTTGTATTTCTTTTTTTAGGAGGAGTCCGCCGTAAGAAGGAAGATATTCTGTTACGCCGGTCACCGAGGCTTCTGACCGATGGCACATAGCAAAAGCATCATTGACATAGACGTCGGCAAGAGCAGCTAGTTTTTTGGAAAACCTAGTGTCGTTTTTCTTTTCTTCGGGATAAAATCGGATGTTTTCCAAAACCAAAATTTCTTTTTCATTTTGATTTTCAAACGCCTTTCTATCTGCAGTTAAAAAATCTTCAATCAGTCTGATTTTATAACCAGGTAGATATTGATGGAGTCTTTTAACAACTAGCTTTAAAGAAAATTTAGCGTCGCGGCCCTTGGGTCGATCGAGCTTTGCCACGCAGATCAATTTATTTTTCTTTTTAAGAAGATAGTTAATAGTAGGTAGATTATTGCGGATTCGAGCATCGTCGGCTATGGTATAGTTTGGATTTAAAGAAACGTCAAAATCTACACGTAAAAGAATTCTTTTGTTTCGTAAATCAACTTCGTCAATGAAAGAGATGTTTGAGGGAATCATAGGATTATATTGTTATAGAGGTTAGATTATATTAGATACAACGGGAAAAATCAAATGGTATTAGTAAGCCTTTCAATTAATTCAACCAAACGTGTAGAATACCCCCACTCATTATCATACCAGCCAAAGGCTTTGATAAAGTTACCGTTGATTACTTTAGTGTAGTTGGCGTCAAATATACATGAGTAAGACGAACCTATGTAGTCTGAAGAAACAAGAACCTCTGTCTCATAGGCTAGTATTCCTTTCATTGAAGTTTGCGAGGCGTTTTTGAAGGCTTGATTAACCTCCTCGACTGTTGTTGGTTTTTCAACTACTACAGAGACGTCTGAAAAAGAAACTGTCGGCACCGGAACTCTTATAGCCATGCCATCAATTTTCCCTGCAAGATGAGGAAGGGTCTTAACTACTGCTTTTGCTGCGCCGGTAGTCGTGGGAACTATATTTAGTCCGGCAGCGCGTGAACGGTCAGGAGATTTTCCCGTATCGTCAAGTAAGGGTTGAGTTTGGGTATAGGCATGGTCGGTAGTCAGGAATCCAGAAATGATTTTGAAGTTATCGTCAAGAACTTGAAATAAAGGAGAAGCACAGTTTGTTGTGCAAGAGGCATTGGAAATGACATCGCTATTTTTAAAATCAAATTCTTTATCGTTTACCCCCAAAACAATATGAGGCGTTTCATCGTCCTTGGATGGAGCTGTTAATACAACTTTTTTTACTGATCCACGAAGATGTTTTTTTAAATCCTCCTTTTTATTAAAGGCGCCGGTTGCATCGATGACAACATCAACTCCGTATTTATCCCAGGGAATTTGTGATGGATCATCGCCTAATGTTGTGGTAATTTTTTTTCCATTTACCGATATGCCATCTTTTTCTTCTTTTATTTTTAGGTCAAATGTTCGATATACAGAGTCATATTGAAGAAGATAGGCAATCATTTTATTAGAGGTTCTTCTGGTATTTATGGCAACGATATCAAAGGATTCGCGTTTGAGAGCTATTCGAGTGAAAGATCGGCCGATACGACCAAAACCGTTGAGACCGACTTTAATTCTTTTCATTATATCTTAGTGTCATCCTGAATCCTGATATTCATCAGGACAAGTTTTATTTCAGGATCTGCCATCTAAAAATCAGATGCTGAAACGAGTTCAGGATGACAAATTGTCTTCAATAAAATTATTGTACTAAATTTTATGATAATGATGATGGGTTGTGATATAGCGAACTGTTCCTGAAATTCCTCGAATTACTATAGAGTGGGTAGTTATTGAATTTTTTTGAAACTCAACCCCTTTTAGCAAAGGTCCTTCTATGACACCTGTTGCTGTGAATGTCAATTGTTTTCCTTTGGCTAAATCTTCCGAACGATATATTTTTTTCAGATTTTTTATTCCGGCTTTTTTTATTTCAGCAAGATGTGATTGTTTTTGGGGTTTAAACCGAGCAAGAATTTCACCGCCAAGAATTTTTATTGCTGTTGCTGCTAGTACTGCTTCTGCACTTGCGCCTATACCCATCAGTATATCGATATCCGAATCAGGAAGAGAGGGAGCAATTCCTCCTGCCACGTCGCCATCGGTAATCAGTCTCACTCGAGCCCCAACCGATCGTATTTCGCTAATTAGTTGAGTATGTCTTTCACGATCGAGGACGATTACTGTTATTTCGTTGATGTCTTTACCCAAAGCTTTTGCCACTTTTTTTACGTTGTCTTTTACAGGAGCGTCAAGATCGATAACTTTTTTTGCTTCTGGCCCAACCGCTAATTTTTCCATATATGTATCTGGAGCATGAAGCAGAGATTTTTTTGCGCCGGCAACGATGACAGATAAAGCATTATATCTGCCATGAGCTACGCTGTCTGTGCATTCGAGCGGATCGACCGCCAGATCCATGGCAGGATTTTTAGAGTTTCCTACGACCTCGCCTGTATACAACATAGGGGCTTCATCTTTTTTGCCTTCACCGATGACAACCGTTCCAGAAAAATTAATTTGATTTAAGCGAGATCTCATGGCGTCAACTGCTGCCTGATCTGCCGCATGTTTATCGCCACGGCCAATCCATTTTGCAGCCGAGATCGCAGCCGCCTCGGTGACTCGAACAAACTCAAGAGCAAGATTTCTATCCACGGTTGTATTTTTTAATTCTTATTTATAAAATAATACTGTTTACTATTTTAACATAGCCAAATGATAAAAAATAATTTGAATGAGATTGCTGAATCTTTAGTTGCGCCTAATAAAGGAATATTAGCAGCCGACGAAAGTATAGGGACGATGACAAAGCGATTAGATGCAATTGGAGTTGTTTCAACTCCTGAAAATCGCTCTCTTTGGAGAGAAATAATGGCAACGGCGTCAGGTATCGAATCGGCAATAAGCGGAGTTATATTATTTGATGAAACGCTTCGCCAACCCTTGCCAAACGGAAAGATGATCGCAGATCTGCTTCGATCCAAAAATATTCATCCCGGTATAAAAGTCGATAAAGGGACAGTTAAGTTCAATCAAAATGCGGAAACTTTTACTTTAGGGTTGGATGGTTTATCAGAAAGATTGGTTGAGTATAAGGAGATGGGTGCAGTATTTGCTAAATGGAGAGCTGTGTATAAGGTTGGGAAAAATATTCCTTCAGCCGTGGCAGTTATGGCAAATTCAATCGGTTTGGCTGAATATGCTCTATTGGTTCAAAAAGCCGGCCTTGTGCCGATTGTTGAACCGGAAGTTTTAGTTTTGGAAGGAAGTCACGATATTAATAAGAGTAAAAAAGTTACGGAAAAAGTCCTTAGGGATGTTTTTTATTGGCTAAAGCAATTTGGAGTCCAATTTGACTCAATGCTCTTAAAACCTAATATGGTCCTTTGCGGCAAAGACTGCCCTACTCAAGCAACTGCTGAAGAAATTGCTCGGTCAACAGTTGAAGTTTTACTTGCTACAGTAGCTAAAGAAGTTCCGGGAATTGTCTTTTTATCAGGAGGTTTGAGCCCTGACCAATCAACAGAATATCTAAAGACGATGAACAAGATGTATTCTGATCTTCCTTGGCAGTTGAGTTATTCTTTTGGCAGAGCGCTGCAGCAGGAGGGCTTAAAGGCTTGGGGAGGGAAAACAGAAAATATTAAAGTAGCTCAAGCAGCCTTTCTGGCTCGAGCTAAAAAGGTATCAGACGCAAGAAGAGGAAAATGAAAAACTGTATTTTTTGCAAAATTGTTGCGGGGCGGTTACCTTGTTATAAAGTCTATGAAGATGATTTATTTTTAGCTTTCTTAGATATCGACCCTCGTACCAAAGGACACTCACTTCTTATTCCAAAAAAGCATTATCGCTGGGTTTATGATGTTCCGGAGTTTGAAAAATACTGGGAAGCTGTTTTGAAATTAACCAAAGCCATGCAAAGAGCCATGTCGCCAAAATTTGTTACCTACGTTACTCACGGACTGGAAGTTTCGCATGCTCATATTCATGTACTTCCCCGTACGGAAGGTGAAACATCTTTTGTTCCTGAAACGAAATCTTTTCCTAAAGAAGAAATGACAAAAGTTGCAGAAAAAATTTATAAGGAAGTACAAAGTTAACTTGGTTTTTTGACGGTGATCTGGATTTTATTTTGTTTATAATCGACAACTACTTTATCGAGAGGTTTAATTTTTCCCTCGATGATTTGTAGGGCGACTTCGTCAACGATTTGCTCGTTTATTACTCGTTTCAGTGGGCGAGCTCCGTAGACTTCATCATATCCTGCAGTCTGCAGATACGCTTTTACAGAGTTGGTAATTTCTAACTTTAGATTTTGTTTCGTCAATCTTTTTTCAACTTCTTTCAGTTGAAGCTCGACGACATGCTTGATCATCTCTTTTGAGAGGGGATTAAAGATAACTATTGAATCAAGCCGGTTGATAAACTCTGGCCTAAAGAATTTACGAACCTGCATAAAAATATAATTTTCTATAGTAGAGACGTCCCGTCGGGACGTCTCTACAGATTGTTTAAACAATTCACTGCCAAGATTTGACGTTAAAACAAGAATTGTATTTTTGAAATTTACAGTTCTACCTCGTCCGTCAGTGAGTCTGCCTTCATCAAATATTTGCAAAAATACGTTAAAAACTTGCGGGTGGGCTTTTTCGACTTCATCAAAAAGAATAACCGAGTATGGTTTTCTTCGTACTGCTTCGGTTAGTTGGCCGCCTTCTTCAAAGCCGACATAACCTGGCGGAGCGCCGATCAATCGAGCTACCGTATGAGCTTCTTGATATTCACTCATATCAATTCTGATCATGGCTTTTTCATCGTTAAAAAGTGAATAGGCAAGAGCTTTGGCTGTTTCGGTTTTTCCAACGCCGGTTGGACCCAAAAATAAGAAAGAACCAATAGGGCGATTTTCTTCAGCTAATCCGGCTCGTGATCTACGAATCGCATTGGCTATTTTTTTTAAAGCGAAATCTTGGCCAACAACTCTTTCATTAAGGTCTTCCTCAAGTTTTGCTAATTTATGAGACTCGGTTTGAAGCAGTCTAGTAACAGGGATGCCTGTCCAGCGTGCAACTATTTTTGCAATATCTTCTTCGCTGACCTGTTCTTTTAGTAGACGATCTGATTCGGGGATTGCTTTCCATTCTAACTCTAATTCTTTTAGTTTTTTCTCAACTTCAGGAATTTTTCCATATTTTAATTCAGCGGCTTTGTCCAAAAGAACCTCTCGCTCGGCTTTTTCAAACTCGGCTTTTTGTTTGTCTTGCTCGATTCGATATTTCTGCAGTTCGGCGATAATCTTTTTTTGCTCCAGCCATTTTTTGTGAAGGTTTTCGAAACTGATTTTAAGTTTTTTTCGTTCGCCTTCCAAATTTTTTTTACGGGTTTCCAATCCTTTTTCTCTTTTTAAAGCGGCAAGTTCAATATCAAGCTGCATGATTCTTCGTTTAATTTGGTCGAGATCTGAAGGTAATGATTCGACATCGATTTTGGCTGCGGCTGCCGCCTCGTCGATAAGATCAATGGCTTTGTCTGGTAAAAAACGATCGGTGATGTAGCGAACTGATAAGTTTACAGCCGATATTATTGCATCGTCTGAAATTTTAATACCGTGGTGAACTTCGTATTTTTCTTTGATTCCTCTTAAGATGCCGATCGAATCTTCAACGCTTGGTTCATCGACATAGATAGGTTGAAATCGTCTCTCTAGCGCGGCGTCTTTTTCTATGTATTGACGGTATTCTCGCACAGTGGTAGCTCCTATGGCGTGAAGTTCTCCCCGGGCAAGAGGGGGTTTTAGGATGTTTGAGGCGTCCACTGTTCCTTGGGCACCACCGGCGCCAACAATTGTATGAAGCTCGTCCATAAAGAGGATGTATTTGCCTTCTGATTTGGCGATTTCCTCAAGAAGCTTTTTGATTCTTTGCTCAAATTCTCCCCTAAAGGCAGAACCGGCAATGATCGAGGCTAGGTCTAGGGCAAGAATTTGTTTGTTTTTTAAAGTGTCTGGGACGTCGCGATCAACAATTCTTTGGGCTAAACCTTCGACGATTGCAGTTTTTCCCACGCCAGGATCGCCAAGAAGCACAGGATTATTTTTAGTGCGGCGCGAGAGTATCTGAATTACTCGTCTTATTTGGTTATCACGGCCTATAACCGGATCAAGTTTACCCTCTTTAGCCAATTTTGTAAGATTGATCGTGTATTTTTCCAAAGCGCTTCCTTGTTCTTCTGGTGGTTGATAATGAATGTTGACCATAAATCTATTGTATCATGTTTAGCAGACTTGTCAAGTAAGTGCTAAAGATTCAGATTAATTAGAGACTCGGAATTCAGATATTAGAATCAATCGGAACAAAAATGCTACTATCATAGATGACAATAATTGATGTTACAGATTTAGTAGTATACAGTCGAAGCTTAAAAGCATTGGATTTAGTTTATGAGCTCATTAATCAGATTCCTGATACTCACATAAAGTTAAAAAAACAAATAAGATGAAACGATTACCCACGCTAGAGAGATTTATATTCTCGCGAAGCATCTAAGACATATTGACAAAAATTTATGCGAGAAAGCAGGTAAGGAATATAAAATAATCTCAAAACAGTTAAACACGATGATTACTAGGTGGATTCAATTTAAACATGTATAAGCTATCCGGAATTTCCGAAATTTTGATTATCTAAGTCTCCGACTATTCTGGAAGTGGATCATTTCCACCCCCATTCCATGGATGACAGCGGATAACTCTTTTAAATCCCAACCATAAACCTTTTATGCTTCCGTATTTTTCTACCGCTTGATAGGTATATTCGGAGCAAGTTGGCGTAAACCTGCAGACTTTGTCAGTCATGAATAAAACGCGGAAGATATAACCGTGGAAAAACTTTGTATTTTGATAGAATTGGATAAAGATGAGAATAGCTTTTTTCATCTAGCAAACCTGATGCCAGGAATGAGTTTGAAATGCTTCTTATTCTCTGTCAGCAGTTGCGCGTTTAAATATAATGCAGTTGAGCCAATAAGAATATCGGCGAGTTCAATATGTTGATGTAATTTACTTTCTCGATTTATTCTTGCTGCCTTTTTTGCAATTTCATCTGTTACAGGTTGAATACTGAACTGTTTAAAAAGTAATTCTGTTTCTTGATAGACCTCGATATCTTTATAATCAATACCAGAATAGTACTCAAATAGGGTTATGGAAGAAATAAAGAGATCAAGTTTATTTCTTTTTTTTAATCTGAGTAAATTTTCAAGGATAGGTGAAGCATTTTTGACATGATTGATTACGATATCTGTATCAACAATAACTATTTGATTTTCCATAATCGCACATCATTAAGATATTTTCTTTCTCTCGCAATAACTTTTTTGTCATCTTGATAGGGAAAGTACGTTTTTTTACCTTTAAACATTCCACGGGTTCTTCTTATGATGTCTTCTAGATTGTCAATAGTTGGTGGATCACCAGGTAGGATTTTAACCAGTATTTTTTTATTTTTTTTGATCCAGACCTCTTTTCTTTCCTGGTTTACCCATCGCAAAAGTTCAAACCAATTATTTCTTGCCTCTGTGGCAGAGATAGTTTTTAAATTATTCATATAATGTACATTTTAGACATTTAGGCACTATTTGTCAAATGCTTCTTTTGGGAGTAAAATAGGGAAAATGAAGATCACTATTTTGACGCTGTTTCCTAAAATGATATCTGGTTTTTTTGAGGAAAGCATTGTAAAGCGGGCACAAGAAAAAAAGTTAGCAGATATTAGCTTAGTAGACCTTAGAAAATTTGCAGTCGACGATTACGGTAGCGTTGACGATCGACCTTATGGAGGAGGAACAGGGATGATAATGAGAGTGGATGTAATTTATAAAGCGATGTCCAGTGTCATTTCGAGCGGAGCGAGAAATCTAGTCCCGATTAAATCGG
>CAYJQQ010000020.1:0-11369 GCA_964372285.1 uncultured Gammaproteobacteria bacterium
TAAAGATATTTTAATTTGTGTTGATGAATCAACAGGGTCAGTAAATCCGGTTATCAAAAAAGCCGAAGGGATAATTGAATCTATTGGAATCAAAATTTTGCCTAAAGGAAAAGCCCAACCAATCACGAGTAACCAATTCGACAACGGCCGAGCAGTATGGGTACCTAATGGATGTTTTGAAACCGACGCTACAAATGCTGCTGCAGTAATCTACTCAAAAGAGGCGTTAAACAAAGTTGGGTTGTTTGACGAAAAATTCGGCTCATATCTTGAAGACATTGATCTCTCTTTAAGATTAAAGGGTGCGGGTTATAAAAACATTGTTTCTCTAAAGTCAAAAGTAATACACGTCGGTCATGCATCCTCAAAAGATCTAAGTATAAAAAAACAACTTTACGATTTTAGAAACTGGATATACGTAATACTAAAAAATTGGAGTCTGAAAGATATTATACTTAACTTACCGTCAATATTTTTTGAACGATTGCGTAATATATCTGGTATTCTAAAAGCTTTACTGACTTTATAGACTTTATGACTTTATAGACTTTTTACACCGTCTTAAATCCGCATCTACCATCATCTTTACCAACTCTTTGAAACTAACCTTAGGTTCCCAGCCTAAGACTCTCCTTGCCTTGTCAGGCTTGGCTTTTAGCTCATGGACTTCTGCAGGGCGTTTAAAGCGAGGGTCTATCGCTACATATTTTTTCCAGTCGTTTATACCTGCAAATTGAAATGCTAATTCAACAAACTCTTTCACGCTGTGATTCTCACCGGTCCCAACGACATAATCGCCTGGCTTATCTTGCTGAAGCATCAGATAGATCACTTCTGCATAGTCTCCGGCAAAACCCCAATCCCGCTTTGACTCAAGATTACCAAGATGCACTTTATTTAGCAAACCATATTTAATTTTAGCAACACCGTCGCTGATTTTTCTTGTGACAAACTGAATACCTCTGATTGGGGATTCGTGATTAAAAAGAATCCCACTGCAGGTAAAAAGTCCGTAAGACTCTCTAAAATTGACAGTCATCCAGTGAGCGTAGACTTTTGAGATACCATAAGGACTTCTTGGATAGAAAGGTGTCTTTTCATCTTGATAACCGTTAGTGTTGCTTAATCCATACATTTCAGAGGTGGAAGCTTGGTAATATTTTGTTATCGGAGAAAATAATTTTATAGCATTTAATAAATAGAGAACTCCCAAAGCATTTACTTCTGTCGTTAACTTAGCCAGTTGCCACGAATCACCGACAAACGATTGTGCCGCTAAATTATAAACTTCGTCTGGCCTTATAGCCTTTATCACATTGATCAACGACGACTCATCCGTCATGTCAGCCTCTACATACTCAACTTTATCTGTTACACCAAGATAGTCCAGATTTCCAAAATTCGGATTCGAATATCTTCTAAGCAATCCATACACTTTATACCCTTTGGAAAGAAGTGTTTTAGCCAAATACGGTCCGTCCTGACCTAGAATACCTGTTATTAAGGCTCTCTTCGACATATTTTTTTATTGTATCATATTTTTGCTACAATGTAGCTATGATTCCGCTGATGATCAGTTTTATCAAGAAACCAACCAGCGTAAACGTGGTCATAAACACTCTAGGAAACTACCTCAACGTCTTTTTCACGGCGCTTTTTGCCCTAATTTTAGTCAGAATCCTTAACCCTTCCCAGTATGGTGTGTTGAGCGTGCTGTTGGGCATCGCTTACGTTTTAGCAAATATTCTAGATTTTGGCACATCCGCGACTATCTATTCTTATTTACCGGCCTTATATGAAAAAAAAACCTACGAACTTTACCGATTCATCAAGAGTACTTTTTTTTATCAATCAATCTTTTCTTTTATGGTCATAACTTTACTATTATTAACATTTCCTTTTTTAGATAAGGTTTTTTTCAAAACCGATTCTCCCTGGTGGGAACTCTGGCTGACTTCATTTTCGGTTCTTTTCTTTATCTGGCAAAATTTTTTTCAGAACATCCTCTTTGCGGCAAAAAAATTTATTAAAACAAATATTTATTTAAATCTCGCCAACATTTTAAAAACTCTGGTTGTGGTTATTATGATAATTACAAAAACCGTGACGGTCGGTTCGGTTATTTTTGTCTTTGGCATTCTAGGTCCGCTCATATTTTTCTTCCTGATATTTTTAGATAAAAAAGACCTCATCCCTATCTTTATAAAATCAGAAGTCCATCGGAAAGATTTTCGCTTTAGATATACATTGACTTATTTTCTAGCTTCACAGTTCTTCAATCTCGGATTGAGAATGGATCTATTCCTGCTATCCTATTTCCGATCAAAGGCAGAGGTAGGATACTACGGCCTCTCGCAGAAAATCATACTCACAATCATTACCACCATCATTAGTATTACACAGGTACTCTCTCCGTCTTTTGCCAAAATTACTCAAAAAACAGAGGCAATATCTCAATTAAAAACTGGGTTTACCTATCTTTTATTGCCTACTTTGTTATTTTTAGCACTTTTTTTTACCCCAAAACAAATCTACGGTCTTTTTTTTACAGAAAATTTTATACAAACAGCTTCGATAACGAAAGCCTTGAGTCTACCCTTTATTCTTTATGCTTTGGGAAGTTTGCCTATGCTTTTCCTTTTATACACAGTCAAAAAACCTCTATACATTTTAATCTCAAACGTTATATTTTTTATCATCTTGACTTTGGGTTGTTACATTCTTATTCCAACTTTGGGAGTGTTTGGCCCACCCTGGGCGATCACGGTTGCACTAATTGTTGCGATTGTGATTCAAGTTTACGCAAGCATCCGTGAATTTAAAAAAATATTTTCTTCTTAGTATATAATATTTACTCCCGCAGGGTGTTCAGCCTCAAAGTTTGTTATAATCGCTACAGCACTACATAGTGTTGTAGCGTTTCCATTTCTCCAAAGTCACACCTCTATATACAATAAGCTGGTCTAACTTATATTTTCTAGCGGCTAATTTTTTTTGATAATTGATCCCGTGAATTTCAGCAGTGTAAGGAATAACATAAATTTCTTGTTGGCTCACTTTAATTTCAGACAAAAACTTTAAATCAATAATTTTTATGTCATCTCGATAGTATCGGACAGGATCAGACGAAGAATAAACTATATAGATTGGCTGATTTTTAGGGATAGCTTTTGCTAATGATTTCCAATCTTCTCGATGAAAGTTTGGATTAAGTAAATATACGGCAGAGAATATAAGATAACCTGTCAGAACAAGCCTCTTTCCACCGAAGCGGTGGAATTTGGCCGACCCTAAAGCCATCAGCATACTAAAAATTGGCACTAAATAAATGAAGCGAAAATACTGAAGTAGGGGGGAGAAAAAGGAAAATAAAATCCCTGATCCCAATGAACCAATGACTAGAAAAAATAAAAACTTCTTTTTTAAGCCGCCTTTTAATACAAAAAGCCAGACAAACGATGTCCATAATCCAGAGATTCCCCAGTATAGCCATTTGGGGTAAAAATTGATTCTTCCTATTGAAAATTTAAGAGGAATCAGAAGAAGATTTTTTAAATTCGCGTTACCTAAAACATTTTTCCAATTTGGAACTAACTGTAATTGTTGCCTTGCATTAACAAATTGTTGATAGAGTAGTGGAAAAATCACAATAAATGAAAAAGTAAAAAATAAAATGGAAAAAATAAAAAAACGATACTGCTTCTTATAAAACAAATATAAAAACATGGGAGCGATTAAAAATATCGATCCATAAAAAGTGACAAAAGCAAGAATTGAGAATAAATTAAACAAAACAAGGGCTTGTGTCAGCCCGAACTTGTTTCGGGAATTACTGTCATTCCCATGAAAATGGGAATCTATATAATTATTCTTTCTGGATTCCCGCTTTTGCGGAAATGACAATCTATTCTCTAAATAAAATAATTTAAAAAAATAATACAATGATGTTGTTAGAAAAAATGTTGCCATCATATACATCCTTGCTTCTTGTGAGTAGTAGATAATTAGCGGATTAAAAAGAAAAAAAGCGGATGACCACAATCCAATTGAACTATTTCTCATTCTCTTTCCTAACAAATAAACAGTATACCCTGTCAATAAAGAAAAAATTACCGACGGCATCCGTAGCGAAATTTCCGAGTATCCAAATACGTTCGTCCATGCTTTCATAAATAAATAATAGAGTGGAGGGTGAAAATCACTAGGCGAAAATTTGCTGATTATTTCTGCGAAGTTATACTGTTGAACCACCCTGGCCGTCGTTGCCTCATCTAGCCACAGCGATTGATTTAATGACACTAAGCGGATTAAAAAAGCAGAAATTAAAAGCACGAAAAATTTCTTATTCATCGAGTATAATTATATTTGATTTTTACTATTTGATCTTTGATATTATTATTGCGGCGGTAGTTCAGCGGTAGAATGTCTCCCTTCCAAGGAGAAGGTCACGAGTTCAAATCTCGTCCGCCGCTCATTTTTCTTGAGCGGGATTTTAAGACGAAGTACATTATTTGCGTAAATGCAAGCACAACTGTCAAAAGCAAAATTGGCACGATAACTGGAAAATTTTGAATAACATAGCTGCTCTTTTCTACAATACCAGCTGTTGAAGATGTATAGATAGTTGGTCTCTTAAACACATACTTGCTAAAAAAAACATTGGTACCTGCAATACTAATAAGCAAAGATACAGCAATAGCCGTCTGTTCTATCATTAGACGTTTCCTATCTCCATTCCTTTTTCCAAGCAATATATCTTTCATCTCAACAAAAATCATCACGATCACAGATAAAAGATAAAATAAACCACCTATGCCTGTACCGGGAAGTCCTGTATTCATAGATTAATGACCCTTTTCATATTGGGTCAGTCTTTTTCTCAATATTAATTCAGTCCAATATGCCTCCAATATAAAAATAGCGTTAATTATTCTTAAAACAAAAAATGCTGGAAAGCTTGTTATAACCTTTAACTTTTCGTTTCGTTTTATTCCCCGATAAAAAACCGGAATGAAGATAATCGGGGCATCGATGAAATATAAGAGTAATAGAGTAGGAGTCCTCAAAATAATTGTCAATAAAGGAATAATAAAAAGATAAAGAAATGTAGCAACAATTCCATCCCAAGTCATCACAGCAACGATAAAATTTAAATAAGGTACACTCAAAACATCTTTCCAATGAAGCGTAAGATTTTGTACGAATCCGTGCGACCAACGAATAAGTTGTTTTTTCATAAAACTAAAAGTTTGTGGTTCTATCGGATAACAAACAGCTTCAGGTATAAATCTTACAAAAAACTTTTTTTGATGAAAACTCCAAGTTAAGTCCATATCTTCAGCCATAGTTCGGGTTGGCCATCCATTAGATTCTTTTAAAAATTTTGTTCGATACATTGAAAAGCATCCCGATGATATCAACGGTTTACCAAAGTATTCCTGAATTGGTTTATAGTAAGTAAAAGCAATCAGGTACTCGATATATCTGCCTCTTTCCCAGATCGTATTTACAAAGCGTGGGATGACAAATCCGCAGGCTGCAGCCGTGTTTTCTTCTTCAAAAGCTTTCAATAGTTTTTCGACTGCATGCTTTTCCATTGTAGTATCTGCGTCAAGCGCCATTACAAATTTTGTCTTTACCTGTTTTAATGCATAGTTTTGAGCTCCGGCCTTTGATCCTGTATTGGTTAGTGTTTCAAGAACTGTAACACCTGTTTTCCTTGCAATTTCAGCTGTGTGATCGGTAGAGCGATCGTCAACAACAATAATTTCCTTAGGTCTGACAGTCTGCTTTTGAATACTTTCTAACGTATCCAAAATTGTCTTTTCCTCATTGTAAGCAGGCACAATAACAGTTAAATCAGTAATTTCCATATTTATTGTTTCGTCTATAATTAATTACAAACAGTTTTTGAAGAAATTTTTTACCAGAAAAAAAAATGTGCAATAATAAAGATAAGGTCACAAACAAACTTTATGAAGAATTTGTTTTTAGATATATTTTCTGGCTTTCCTCAAGCTCTTCATATCTGTTTATTCCTATGCCAACACCTTCAAAAGGTACTTGTAATCCTGCAACCTTTTTCTTTTGATGAATAGCAAGAGCGATTAGGTCTGTAAGATAATATTCTTTGCTTACCGGTGATTTTTTAATTTTAGTAATGCTTTTCTTAAGAAAATAAAAAATAAAACAATATAATCCTGGGTTGCCGGGTTTTAGATTTCTCGTTGTTTAATCAGAATCTTTTTGTTCTCTGATGGCCTTAATCAACCCGTCTGGGCTTCTTATGATTCTCCCCCAAGCAAGATCATTAGGCCGTTGGTATACCGTGGTTAAGAGTGATATTTTGGCATTTTCATTTTTATGTAAGTTTAAAAGTTCAATTATTATTTCTTTTTTATAAAACATAGTATGGTCACCGTAACCTACAAGAACATAAGTAGGTGAAAGTCTTCTTTTATAAAGTTCTTTTAATGCTATCTTGACGGCGTGAGCTGTGCCTAACCGTTTCTTTTGGTAAGCATATATGACTTTATGATCACGCAATACATCTTTCACGCTTTGGGCAAAGGCTCCTACAACAACAATTACCTCTGAAGTAATTTTCGCCATCAGTTCAACACCATAGATTATCATTGGTTTATTTAAAAAAGGCAGCGTTACCTTATTTTTATCTTTTGATCTTATTCTAGTTCCTTTACCGGCTGCTAAAATAATCCCAGCAATTTTCATTAAATTGTTAATTTTTCATTTTTAACTTATGTAATGGATGCCAATGGACTCTACCTTCAGCAAGTAATATGCCTCCAAAAACCAGAAGTGAACCGACAAAAAAATGTATCGTTGGGTACTCTCTTAAAAGCGGTATTGCGATTAATACAGCTACAATTGGATCAATGTAGGTAAACAGTCCTACTTCTTGAGTTTTGATTTTAGCAATGCCGTAGTTAAATAAATAATATGCCAAAGCCGAAGATAGAAAAACGCCAAACACAATACCCACCCATCCCTGGAAATTAAGTTGGCTGATAGACCAAGATTGTAACTCAATAAGCATGAACGGGAAAAAAGTCAGCGCTCCAATAAGAAAACTTATAAAAGTCACCTTTGAAGAACCTACTTTAGCGATCACGTGTTTCTGTAAAAGGGGATGCATTACGGCGCTAAGCGTTGCTAGAAGGAAGAAAAGATTTCCCTGCAACTCACCAATAGCAAATGCTTTACCGTCAAACAAAATCGGTGAAACAATAATAAGTAGTACTCCCAAAAGAGCGGTAATCATACCAAGGAACACTTTTAATTGAGGTTTTTCTTTTAAAAATAAGACCGAAAGAAAAAATAAAAAGACCGGTCCCGACGAAGCAATGATTTGTGCATTGATGCTTTCTGTTCGCTGAAGACCCCAGAAAAAAAAAGTAATGTTAATGCTTATTCCAAACAGAGCTCCTAATATAAGTTCCAGCCACTCTTTCCCAGATAACGAAATATTCAAATTTTTAATAAATGGGGTAAACAGAAGAGCGGCGAAGAAAAATCTGATAAATGCCAAGGTAAGGGGTGGAATATTTTCTAAAGCAAACTTAAAAATAGGTGAGGCAGCACCCCAGATGATATTGGCAATAATTAGAGCTTGAATCGGATTCATTTTTTCTTTTTATCCAAATAAACAATCAGTTCGCCGATTATTCCTGTCATGATGATTTGTATCCCGATGATCATAAGCAGCAGACCTAAAAATAAAACCGGCCTTCTGTACAAAAGTACCCCAAAAAATAGGCGCTCTATGCTCAAATATAAACTGATTAAAAATCCTATCACAAACGAAACTCCTCCGATTATTCCAAAAAAATGTAATGGTTTTTCGGAAAATTTATAGATGAAATAAGCCGCCAAAGTATCCAAAGCTCCGGTAAAAACTTTCGTTACTCCAAACTTTGATTTTCCATACCTTCGAATCTGGTTTGTTACGGGTATTTCTGTCACTTTATATCCATTATAGAATACCGCAAGCGGAAAAAAACGAAAATTGTTGCCATAAAATGTAAAATCTGACAAAACTTCCCTTTTGAAGGCTTTATACCCGCAGTTTATATCCGTATACGGAGAGTTGAGGAAAATTCTTAAAAAATGTTTTGCCAGACCCGAGTAAATTTTAATAATTAAGTTATCTTTTCTCCCTACTCTCTTTCCGTTGACAAAATCAAAACCTTCGTCTATTTTTTTAAGGAATTTAACCAGTTCTTCAGGATCATCTTGTAGATCAGCATCCATGAAAACAATAAGATCTCCTTTCGATTGTTCTAAACCTGTCTGAAGCGCTTGTCCTTTCCCCAATCTTTTTTTATGTCTAAGTATTTTTATTTTATTGGAAGCCTGTGTACCAGTCCCAACGTAACGTCGGGACGGTACAGGGCCATGAACCGATCTTTGATCTGGTTCATTGGTTGGAAATTGGAAATTGGAAATTGCGACGCTTGCGTCGTTTGATCCATCGTCAACCAAGATAATCTCATAGCTATCTGAAATCTTCTCGCACATTTCGATTAAGTGTTTAATTAAAATAGGCAAGTTTTCCGCTTCGTTGTGAAATGGAATAATTATGCTCAACATAGTGTGATACGGATCTACGAATGAATCCGAATGTTGCGGAACGTCAAACATTCCAGCCACGTTTGACGTGGCGGATTTGCTAATTCAGATTATAAAGTCAGTATTAGCATATTCGTAGATTAGCATAGTGATTCGCGCCATTCGTATTATATTTTGATTCTTTTATATACTTCAAAATTCTCCTTTTGATATATTAATTGATAATTATAATCTTCCTTTAATTTCTCGTAGACTGGAATGAGTTCATTTTTTTCAGGATAGTTATAAATTTCGTTCAGCCTTACAATCACATAGTCTGCCAATTGATATCTCTGCGAGAAAGTATAAAAATAGCGTCTTGAGGTGAAAAATGGGGATAGTTGGCCTGTGGTTGAGATTTTAAGTCGTTCGTCCTTTAAGGTTTTTGCCCAAAAAGCCGTATCCTTTGCCTCTTTCTGTGGATATTTGAAAGGATGAATATTCGCTTTTTTAGTAAAAGGAAGAGGGCCTTTAAAATAGGAAAAAGTGATAGAAAATAATAACAATAATAATGCTACTATTTTAATTGAATTTTTTTCTATCATCCTGAGCGAGTCGCCGAATGGCGACGAGTCGAAAAACCCCCGTAAATTCTTTAACCAAGTTGTTAAATTTCTCCCTCCATATATTGCCGATAAAAATACAAACGGTGTAATTACCGCAGTATAGTGATAGATAACATTCCTCATGTTAGGATTGTTAGATAACAAATTTATTGCGAACTCTGGCATAGCAACTAGGAGCTGAATAGGGGAAAATAGGGATAAAAATCCAACCGGACCCAGTAAAAACAACAAGTATCTTAAGGTATCAGAACTAAAAAGATATTTAGAAATACTGTAAGGGTTAGTAATAATACCTGTAATAATTCTTATAGGAGATCCTCCGAAGTCGGAGTATCTACCGACGGCAAAGTGGTCCCCGCCTCTAAAAAGTGGAATGAAATAAAAAATTGACAGTACAAACCAAACAATACTAATAAGCGCAATTACACTAGTATAAATTAACCCACCTCTTATCGTCCTCTTTACTACAGTACTATGTAGTGTTGTAGTTAAAACATAGATTGCAAAAAAAAATGTCGTCAGTGCAACCTGTTCTTTAGAGAATATACTAAACAAGAAAAATAAGAAACTTACTGTATATTTTCTAACTAACCAAAAATAAAACATAAACAAAAGAAGCGAAGTAGATAATGTAACTGCGTGAAAATCATAGATATTTGCCCGTTCCAGAGGGAAGTAGAGAAGGTAGACCAGCGAGAATATTAAAGACAAAAAATAAACATTCTTATTTTTTTGCAACACAATGTTTGCAATTTTAAAGATGGCTAATGCTCCCAGAGCGACAGTGACTGTCTGAATTACTAGAAGCGTTTCGGGTCCGGGGTTAATAAAATAAAAAGGAGCCAACAAAACAAGAAGAATATCATTATGAATGGCAATTCTTTTTATTTGATCCGGCCCGATGGTATTCGTTAACTCAAGAAACCTTCCCCAGTCTCCGGTTTTAATCGACTGATATGTATTGTAAACAGTCTGGTGCATGATACCCAAATCGTAATACGATGCATAAAGAGTCTTATATCGAAGAATAGTAAAGTAAGAAAAATATCCAATATAAGCTAAGATAAATATCCAGAGTAAGATTATGTATTTATTTTTCTTAATAAAAGTAACCATATAAAATTCTAATACCTAAATCCTAAACAAATTCAAATTACCAAAAATCAAAATCCAAAATTATTTTGACCATTTAAATTTATAATTTTGATATTGTTTCGGATTTCGGATTTAGTATTTAGGATTTCGGGATTTATTTATTTCCAGAATGGTATTTCTCATGTATCTCTTTCAACTTCGTATTCGTTACATGGGTATAAATTTGTGTTGTAGATATGTTCTTGTGACCTAACATCTCCTGCACCGAGCGAAGATCTGCCCCCTCACGTAAAAGATCTGTAGCGAAGGAGTGTCTTAAAGCATGGGGACCGACGTGTATAAGTATTCCTGCTTTTTTTCTGTATTTTTCAATCATTCTTTCAATCGATCGGACAGAAAGTCTAAACTTTTCAGCGGTTAACTCTCCCTCTGGTTTTGGACCAGAATAGCGGATAAATAAAGGATTATAGGGATCATTCCTCATTCCAAGATATCTTTGTAACCACTCTTTAGCTTTCCTGCTAAGAAAAACAACCCTAATTTTGCTTCCTTTACCAAGAACACTCATTTCACCACTCTGAAAATTGATTTGCTCACGATTAAGAGAGACTAATTCTGATACGCGCAGACCCGTTGAGAATAAAACCTCTAAAATAGTGCGATCTCTGACTCCAATTACGTCTTTTGTCTCAACCGCTTTGAATAAATCTTTTAATTTATCTTCTTCTAGGAATTTAATTTCTCTCTCTCTTTGTTTTCCAAGCTCGATCATTTCAGGAGAGATTGTATTTACTTTTTGTTTAATCAAATATCGGAAAAAGGATCGAAGAGCCACCAAGAAGTAATTTTGCGTTTGTCTCTTCAACTCTCCTTTAAATTTGTTTTTATACTGATGTGACAAATAAAGTCTGAAATTCCTAATTATATCTTCATCAATTTTTTCTACCGCAAAATCACCTTCCGTAACCTTCAAGGTTGAGGAGAGCTTCCTAGATTGAAGAAGCCAATTTTGAAAAAAAAGTAGATAATAACTATACATTCTTACAGTTTTGAGTGAAAGATTCCGATCAAGCTCGCAAT
>CAYJQQ010000021.1:0-10870 GCA_964372285.1 uncultured Gammaproteobacteria bacterium
TCCGATCTCCCTTTATCGCTCTCTGCTTTAATTCCTCTTTCGAACCTAAGACTTCAAACGTCCAACATTTCCTGCATTCGTAAATCGGGAGGGCTAGACCCCAATAGCGGTTCTTCTTGCTAATCAGCCAGTCGTGCATATTTTTGAGCCAATCAAGCTCTCGATCAAGTCCAAACTCCGGCATCCACTTTATTTTCTTAGCTACATTTATCATTCTTTGTCTTAATGTTAAATTTTGAGATTTGAGTTTTGAGTTTTGAGTTCGCAATGGACTAACGTCCATTGCGACGTACCACTCATCCTCCACCTTCCAAACCAATTCTGTTTTACATCTCCAGCAGGCAGGATAACGATGTCTATAATCATGAATTGAAAAAATCCAGTTTTCTCCTTTCTTTTCGCGCTCAGATAAATAATCAAAGATGATCTCTGGATTTTTTTTGGCATTTTTGCCTGTTAGCGGTCCCAATCCGCGCAGATAATCGGCATTGTCTGCGATCACGGGGATCATCGGCAGCCCAATCTTTTTTCCAAGCTTGAAGTCTTCTGTTCCGGCGGAAACTGCTGTATGGACAATTCCTGTGCCTTCTTTTGTCGTGACCGGTAGGATATTTTGATCTGTTTCCACAACTGTATGAAAAGTTTTTGGATTTTCTTTGGCTACCTTCTGAACAGCAGGCAGATCATCAAAAGGAGCTTTGTATTTTAAACCGACCAATTTCTTACCCTTGACCGTCTTGACTACCTTTTTATAATCACCCTTAAAGACGGCTTCAACCAAATCCCTAGCCAGCCAAAACAAATCGCCGCTTATTCCTTGTACTAATGAATAATCAAGTTCCGCATCAACTGCGACTGCAATATTGGCCGGAATCGTCCAGGGTGTTGTAGTCCAAACCAAAAGGTATTCCTTCTTTCTTCCAACTATCGGCAGCTCAAAATAAATCGATTTGTGAGTCACTTCTTTGTAATCCTCGCTCAACATTTCATGCTGGGAAATAGCCGTCTCACACCTTGGGCACCAAGGTACTGATTCTCGCCCCTTATAGATCCACCCGTTTTCATGACAGACTTTCAAAAAATGCCAGATCATGTAGTTATTTTCATCGCTCATTGTATAGTAGGAATTATCCCAGTCGGCGAAGTATCCAAGTCTTTTAGACTGTTCTGTCTGGATTTTTGCGTATTTATAGACTCTTTCTTTACACAGCTCCACAAATTTAGCGATTGATTTTTTACGGTCGCCCGACACAAGACTCTCGATTTCTTTTTTACCTTTAAGACCTAATTCCTTTTCAACCTCGACCTCGACCCAAAGACCTTGACAGTCAAATCCGTTCTGAAATCGCTGCCTATAGCCTAAAAGATTGTAAAATTTTGGCCAGAGGTCTTTATAGGTCCTTCCCCAAGCGTGATGAACCCCCATGGGATTGTTGGCAGTAATCGGTCCATCCAGAAAGGAAAATCTTTTCTCGGATTTATCATTCTTATGAAGATATTTCTGAACTATTCCTTTTTCGTACCAATGTCTCAACCACTTCTTCTCCATCTCGGGAAAATTAATATTGCTATCGACTGGTTTAAACATATTCTTCAAATTCAGAACTAGTCATCTCTGCCTGCTCCAAAACAATTTGAAAAGTTCCTTTAGCTATTGTTTTATGATTTGGAACAATAACTGTTAGAATCCTTCCCTCCCTTATGCCTTTTAATTTTATATGACTTCCTTTCTGCGAAATTTTAACAAAACCTGCTTTCTTTAATGCTTTCAAAACTATTCTCGCTGAATAAATTTTAGGCATAAGAGATTTTAATCTCTTCCAGAGAAACATCTCTTAACGAAGGTAATTTTCCAAATGAAGGTTCGTCTTCAAAGTAGAGTTCAAGAGCTTCTCTTAAATTTCTCACCGCATCTTTCTTGGTTTTTCCTTGGCTAGCTATCTTAACCTCATTGCATTTTGCTACATACCACTTACCTTCTTTCCAAACAAGCGCTGAAAATGTCTTATAAACGTCTTTAACTTTTTTCATATAAATTATTTTATAAAACAGCAATCACATTTGCAAGAAATCAATTCTTTCTGGCTAAAACTCGAATCCACTCAACATTCTTTCTTCCTCCTGCTTGCTCTTGAGCTTCATTGTATTGCTTAATAGAAATAATTTTAAACTCCAATTCTCTTAATAGTTTTTCTAACTCAGTTTGCTAAAAGTATCTAAAAAATCGTTCGTGTTTTGACAGACTATCCTTGACAATAGTAATTTTTGTCTTGCCTATCTTGGCCTTAACTAAGATATATAAAACTCCCCTATTTTTTAAGACTCTGTGAAATTCTCTTAAGGACTTCTTAACATCTCTGATTGTTTCTAGATAAACGAGCGATGCATGCGCCCAAATACAGTCAAAGTAATCCTCTGGAAAAGGTAAGGTTCGAAAATCTCCCAAGACAAATTTTATATATGGATATTTATTTTTAGCTAATTTTAATAATCCTTTTGATATATCTATACCAACTACAGTTAATCCCTTATCATAAAAAAGTTTGGAATCTCTTCCGCCGGCACATCCTGTATCAAGAATTGTTGCCCTTCCCTTTAACAAATTTACAAACTCATTAATTTGATTCATATTTGAGCGTTTCTCTACTGCTTGCGAATATTTTTCTGAATTTTGATCGTACCAAGCGATTGTATCTTGAAATCCTTTAATCCTCATAGATAGATTTTATCATGTTTAATCAGGTAAAATATAAGTTATGGTTGGGATATTATGTTATTGTTCGAGCTTGCCTGCCCGTCGAAGCTTCAGCGAAGTCGGGTCGAGAACTTCTCGACTCTCCCGACGTAACGTCGGGGTCGCTCGAAGAATAATGTCTCACCCACAATAGAAGTTATGAACGATGTAATAGCCAGACTTAAACCTGAATACAAGAGTAAAAAAGTTCTGATAGTTGGGCTTGGATTACAAGGTGGAGGCGTCGGACTCGCTAAATTTTTTGCCAAACTCGGGGCAAGGGTTACCGTGACAGATAAAAAAAACAAAGACCAACTTGTACAATCGATTAATCGATTGTACAGTTTTGATATTACGTATAAGTTGGGAGGGCATGAAATTAAAGATTTTCTCCGATCAGAAGTTATTTTCAAAGCTCCTAAGATGCGCTGGGATGATCCTTTGATACTTAAAGCTCAAAGGAAGGGCGTACAGATTGAGATGGAGGCTTCGTTTTTCGCCAAACTCTGCCCTGCCCCAATCATTGGAATAACTGGCACAAGAGGAAAATCAACTACGACAATGCTGATTTATGAAGTCCTAAAAAAATATTCCGGTAGAACAGTTCATCTCGCAGGTAATATTCCCCACTCTTCGACCATCAATCTTCTATCTTCGATCACTCCAAATGATCTTGTAGTTATGGAGCTTCCCTCTTGGCAGCTCTCCGGTTTCCACAGGAAAAAAATAAGCCCTCATATCAGCGTCTTTACCAATTTTTATCCCGATCATCTCGACTACTACAAATCAATGGGCGAGTATCTCTTGGATAAAAAAGCAATCTATCTTTATCAAAAATCAAGCGATTATCTGGTAATCAATGAGACTTTGAAAAAAATAGTTGTAAAAGATAAAAAAAAGGCTAAAAATATTTATTTTTCTAGTTCAGACTTTCCCGACAGTCTACTGCACCTTAAAGGTGGGCATAATCTGGAGAATGCGGCGGCCGCCTTAGCCGTTGCAAAAATTCTTAAACTCGACATGTATCGATGTATCGATACATTGAAAAATTTTAAAGGTCTTCCCTATCGGCAAGAAATAATTGCTGAAAAAAAGGGTGTGATATTCGTTAACGACACAACTTCAACCACGCCAACCTCAACAATAAAGGCTCTCGATGCGTTTAAAAAACATCGACTCATACTAATACTGGGTGGAGCTACAAAGCGCCTGCCCACGAATGATTTGATTAATCGATTAATCGAAGCAAAAAGCATAATCCTGTTAAAGGGATCATTTACAGATGAGATATATCCGGCTTTAAGGAGAAAATATTCAGATAAGATATTAGGTCAATATGATAACTTAGAAAATGCAGTTAAACGAGCTTTTGAAGAGGCCAAGCAACAATTTACGACCAACAATAAGCAATCCATAATTATTCTCTTTTCTCCCGGAGCAACCTCGTTTGCAATGTTTAACAACGAATTCCACCGGGGCGACGAATTTAACAGAATTGTAAAAAACTTGATATGAAAAAATTTAAGCCCTACAAAAAAAAATTTTTGGGCTGGCTATTTACTATTCCTATAATTTTATCCCTTGTTGGACTCTTCTTTGTCTTTGAAGCGTCTTCTGTGAGAAGCTTACAAGAATTCAGCGACAGTTTTCATTTCTTCAAACTTCAAGCAATCTGGATAGTTCTCGGAATTACAGCCATGATATTTTTTTCCTTTTTTGACTATCATAAGCTATATTATCTCTCTACTATTTTTATATTGGGAACAATGCTTTTGCTCTGCATTGTTCTTATACCTGGTGTTGGATACCAGGCCGGCGGAGCTCGCCGTTGGATTGATTTTGGATTCTTCAATCTCCAACCCACCGAACTTGCCAAATTTAGTGTGATAGTCTACCTCTCTTCCTGGTTTATGAACCGCGAGAGAAAGCGTTTTTTTTCTTTTCTGATTCTTCTTTCTTTTCTGATGTTTCTTATCATTCTTCAACCCGATATGGGAACGGCTATCATTGTCTTTTCCTTAGGCGTAATTATTTATTTTTTAGCTGGTATCGAACTATGGTACTTGATATTTCTTCTTCCTATCTCACTTGGCGCTTTTTATCTTTTAGTCAAGGTTTCTCCCTATCGTCTAAAAAGATTTTTGGCTTTTTTTGACCCTAAGCTTGACCCTTTGGGTATAACCTACCATATAAACCAAATATTAATTGCTTTGGAAAGCGGGGGGCTGATTGGTCTTGGCCTTGGCGCGTCACGCCAAAAATATCTTTACCTGCCTGAAGCTCATACAGATTCTATCTTTGCAATAATCGGAGAAGAGACTGGTTTTGTAGGAGCTATTCTTCTTATTACGGTCTATGTATATCTTATGTATCGAATCTATCAAATAGCGCAACATGCACCGGATCGTTTTGGGAAATTTATCGCAGGCGGCGCCTTCGCTTTTTTTAACCTCCAAGCAATAATAAACTTGGCAGGCATGGTAAATCTTATACCTCTTACCGGTGTTCCGTTGCCATTTATCTCTTATGGGGGGTCTAATTTATTAGTGTCCTTCATATTGATAGGGGTGTTAATCAACATTGCCAAAAAGATCAGATTTTTATGAAAATTTTAATAACAGGAGGACATTTGGCGCCAGCTCTGGCAGTCATCGACGAAATTGCTGATAAGGCACAGGTTGTCTTTGTCGGACGGAAATTTGACCTCGATCAGGAAAAAACTTTTTCCCTCGAATATCAGGAAATAACTAAAAAAAATATTCCGTTTTACCATCTTCAATCGGGGCGTCTCACCCGCCTTCTTAATTTTAAATTATTTTCTAACTTAACCAAAATACCCTCCAGTCTCTTTCAGGCTTCGAAAATAATAGCTAAGGAAAAACCGCAGGTAATTTTATCATTTGGAAGTTATATTGGATTTCCGATCTGCTTAGTTGGTTACATCTTGAAAATACCTATTTTCATCCACGAACAGACCATAAATCCCGGACTTGTAAATCGAGTTACTGGCAGATTGGCAAAAAAAATATTTGTGACATTTCCCGAATCCAAAAAACATTTTTCTCCGGAAAAAGTCATACTAAGCGGCAACCCAACAAGAAAAATAGTTCTTTCGGTTAATAAAAAACCATTCAGTCTAAGAAAAAATAAACCCGCCATTTACTTTACCGGCGGATCTTTAGGCTCGCATAGCGTCAACCTCATTCTCGAAAAAATTCTTCCCCAAGTTCTTTCAAAATTCATAGTTATCCATCAGACCGGGAAAATTAGCGAATACGGCGACTTTAAAAGACTTCAGGCGAAAAGAAATAAACTACCCGACAATTTAAAAAATAACTATTATCTAAAGGAACATTTTACGGGTGATGAGTTGGGTTATATCTATTCTCTGGCAGACCTTGTTGTCGGGCGTTCTGGAGCAAATACTTTATTTGAACTCATCTCGTGGAAAAAACCCGCAATCTTTATTCCGCTTCCCTGGTCTGCCAACCAAGAACAACTTAGTCAAGCAAAACTGTTTCAAACAGCCGGAGTGGGAGAAATTTTCCAGCAATCCCAGGATTCAGTATATCTAATTGATCTTATAGAAAAAGCTCTAGCTCATATCAATAACTATAAAAAAAATTTTAAAAATGTAGAATTACTCTATAAAGAAAATGCCGCAAATATCATCGTTCAAACAATCCTTTCACAAATCTTTTCCTAAAGTGAAGCGCTCCCCGAGCTCAAGCTTGGGGCATCTACCCAAACAGGGTCTCCAAGCGCGAAACCCTGTACCCTCCCGACGTTACGTCGGGACTGGTACATGGGTAAAGACATACCTTTTAATAATTATTACCGCTATCTCTTTATTTTTAATTTCACTCGGATTTAATTCGTATTATCGGTTGAGAACAATTCAGCTGGAAGGAATCTTTCCTAAAAATAATGTCTTGGGGATCGAGAATCTTAAAGGACTAAACCTTTACTTTTTGTCCGAAGACTTCATAACAGATACCGTGAATAATAATAATCCTAATATTGTTGTTGCTGAAGTAATAAAAGAATTTCCTGATAAACTTATCATTAAGTTAAGACTGAACGAGCCGATAGCCCAGCTAAAGCTCAACGCAGGCTATGCTCAACTGTCGGAAGAGGGAAAAATACTAAAAAAAAGCAAAACCCCGTTTAGCGGAGTAAAGCAAAAGAACACTATTCCGACTATTAATTTTTACCAACAATTTGATTATTATCAGATCAAACCGGGAAATAAACTGGATTATGAAGAGATTGAGATAACGCTCGCTCTCTTAAAAAAAAGCCAGGATCTTAATTTAAAAGTTGAAAATATTGATATTAGCGGTTTAAATATGATAGTATTTAATTTAAAAGATCAGACTGCGGACGGGCAGTTAAAAAAAATACTTTTGACGGCGGAAAAAGATAGAGAAAAACAGGAGTTTGAACTTGAAACCATTATCAAACAATTTAAGATCGGGGCAAAAGATTTTAAGGTTTTGGATCTAAGATTTGATAAACCTATTGTAAAATTTTGACCAAATTACAAGAAACAGTTTGCAAGATACAAGCAAATCTCAATATTCAAATTACTCATTTTTAAAATTTGTGATTTTATAGTTATGCCAGATAAAATTCTAGCAGCTATTGACATCGGCAGCTCCAAAGTTGCTACCATAGTTGGTGTCAAAAAAGCCGAATCGGGAGAATTACGAGTCATCGGATTTCACAGCTCACCCTCAAAAGGGGTGAAAAAGGGACTGATTATCGATATCGATGAGATAACAATGGCTGTTGAAGAATCTGTAGAAAAAACCGAAAGGATGGCGGGTCAAAAAATCAATCAAGTTTTTATCTCTGTCGGCGGCCCCCACATCTCTTCGCTAAACTCCCACGGCGTAGTCGCCATCTCCAACCCGCAAGGCGAGATCATCGCAGAAGATGTGAGTAGAGCCGTAGACGCTGCAAGAGCCATCTCTATCTCAAACACAAGACAGGTTATAGAAGTTATTCCTCGCGAGTATGTGGTCGACGGTCAGGCCGGTATTAAAAATCCCATTGGAATGACAGGCATAAGGCTCGAGGTCGACACCCACATTATCACAGCTTCTCATACGAATTTAAAAAATCTCGATCGCTGCTTGGCTGAACTGGGTCTTAACAACGCGGGGTTTATTTTTTCCGCTCTAGCTTCGGCTCATTCCGTACTTACAGACACGGAAAAAGAACTCGGAGTGGTTCTTGTTGATATCGGAGGCGGAAAAACCGATATTTGTTTGTATGTTGAGGGAGCGCTGTCATACTCTTCTTCAATTCCTGTAGGAGCAAAACATATTACCAATGATATTGCGGTTGGGTTAAGAGTTTCACTGCAGTCAGCCGAAAAAATTAAACTCCATCTAAGCCACTTCTTACAAAACAAAAAGGAGGCGCAAAAAAAAGACGCTGATCTAAATTTGACCCATCTCCAACTGCCTGAAAATGTTTCGACCGTTACTCTTAAAAGCCTCACCGATGGAATTATTGCCCCAAGGCTTGAAGAAATTTACAAATTGGTCGAGGAAGAGATTGAAAAGAGCGGTTTTGCAAATTCCATTCCATCTGGTCTCGTAATAACAGGCGGCGGTGCTATGACGGTAGGGAGTATTGAGCTGGGAAGAAAATACATGGGTATGCCTATCAGGATTGGCACGCCTCAAGGAGTAACTGGTTTGATCGACGAGTTATTGAACCCGCAGTATGCCACGACAGTCGGTTTGCTTTTATACGGACAAAAAAATATAATATCCGAGGATGGATGGAAAAATTTCAACAAAATTTTAAGAGATATTTCATTTGGAAACTCGATCAACAAGGTTAAAGATTTTTTTAAACAATTCATACCATAATCCTAATTAGACTCATTAGACCAAAAAGACTCATATGCTCATCAAACCCAAGGCTGGTCAGCCAGCTAGAATCAAGGTCGTCGGAATAGGCGGAGGTGGAGGCAATGCACTTTCATCGATGATAGCAGAGGGAGGAATCACAGGCGTAGAGTTCATCGCAGTCAATACCGATGCTCAAGCTCTTTTAAATAATAAAGCAACCAGTAAGATTCAAATCGGTGAAAACTTTACTAAAGGACTCGGATCGGGCGGAGATCCAGAAGTAGGTAGACAGGCTGCAGAAGAGTCTCGTGAAAGGCTCAAGGAAGATCTGTCAGGCGCAGATATGGTCTTTCTCACCTGTGGGCAAGGAGGCGGAACTGGAACCGGAGCCTCGCCAATCATCGCCGAAATAGCTAAAGAAACAGGCGCTTTAACTGTGGCTGTTGTAACCAAACCCTTTGAGTTTGAGGGAACTAAAAGAAAATTCACTGCAGAAGAAGGCATCCAAAAACTCAAAGAAAAAGTCGATACACTGATCGTTGTCCCCAATCAGCGAATACTCCAAATCATCGATAAAAAAACCCCCATTCTCGACGCCTTCAAAAAGATAGACTCGGTCTTGCATCAGGGAGTCAAAGGTATAGCCGAACTAGTTACAACTCCTGGCTTGATCAACGTTGACTTCGCCGACGTTCGCACCGTCATGAGTAACGCCGGAACAGCTCTCATGGGGATGGGTATTGGAAGTGGGGAAAAGCGGGCCTTGGCTGCTATTAAGCAGGCCATCTCCTCTCCGCTTCTTGACGTATCAATCGAAGGAGCCCGCGGTGTCCTCTTCAACATCGTAGGCGGACCAGATATGTCGATGACCGAGATCGACGAAGCCGCTTCAATAATAGCAAAAACAGTCGACCCTGATGCGGATATTATCTTCGGGGCAGTGATCGACGATAAAATGCTTGATCAGATAAAAATTACTCTTATCGCGACCAAATTTGACGACAAGAGATTGAGACTTTTTAGATTTAAACGCGAAGAACCGCTTAAAGAGGTAGAAAAGAAAGACGCTAGCTCTTCCTCACAATCCTCAAATCCCCCACAACCCTCACTCGACGAAGATCTTGAGTCGGATGAAGAACTTCTGGAGGCCGAATCCGAATTCGACATCCCAGCCTTTCTACGTAAAAAATAGGCAGGAATGGAGAAGTTTACCCTGAGCGAATTTATCCTGAGTGTAATCGAAGGAGTCGAAGGGACATCCCAGCCTTTTTAAGAAAAAAATGTTTTTTTGTCTTCTTATTTTGTGTTAATTTATTTACTCCAATCGTTATAATGAAAATTATATATGGAAGAAGCCACGACTACTGAAGTAATTGTTCAGGAACGAGCTTCTGAACAATTGAGAGGCGCTACGACATTACCGGGAGATTTTTTAGACCTATTATCACTTCCCGAAAAACCTACTTTTGGATCCACCTTTTTTGTTGATCAGCTTGTTGCCACGCAAATTAAAAATCCCGGCTATTTTGAGAGGGTTATTACAGCTTTAAAACAAGGACAAGATGTAAATGGCATGTTGCTTTCTGCAGATAATCTTTTTGTTAGATATGTCAGAGACAGATTAGAAACAGAGGTTGCCCAATTTGGAAATACGAGTCAAGTTATCCAAGAAGCAATTACTAATGGCGCTGAAGCTAAAAAGACAAACGGTGAATTAGTTACGGTAGAAGTAGATACTGAAGATAATTATTTAAAAATAACTGATAACGGGAAAGGAATGAGGTTTGGCGTCGAATTTATGCAAATTCTTCGACCTCATTCAGGCGAAGAAGGCAAAGTCCGAGGACAGTTTGGCCAAGGGACTAAAGCTTACTGGAGATTTTTATCATCTGAAAATAGTTATATGATAGTTAAATCAGTTACAGAGACAGGAGAAGCATTTACTTGTCAGTTGGGTTATACAAAGGAAGGACGCAGATACTGCAAGCTTCTTGACTATTCAGAACGCATTCAAGCACCAAGCGGAACCTCAATCGAGTTTGTAAACTGCAATATTGGCGATCCAGATTCAATTATAGAAGAGGTTAGTGAAAGAGTGGAAGACATCGATTATGCAAAAATAAAATGCAACGGTGATGCAGTAAACCAAAAAGCTGTAGAAGGAAAAAAATATGAAGGTGAAAATGGAACTAAAATCACAGTCGCCTCCTCGCCAGAAGATATATCTTCCGGTATGCAAGTCAGAGTAAATGTGAGAGGAGAGACGCTT
>CAYJQQ010000022.1:0-10805 GCA_964372285.1 uncultured Gammaproteobacteria bacterium
AAAGGTATAGTAACTTTTTTAACACCTTCATCTTCGACAGCAAACTCATCGGGATCATAGAGGACATAACTTTGAGAAGTGAGACGATGTCTATGGTTATTGTAAGTATCTTTATTCAAACAGACTAAATAATCGATGTCTTTTTTCAGAGCCTGAACTTTTTCTTCAGAAACTATTACCTCCAAAGCATTGTGCCCGCCGCGAATCAACGACGGATACTCGATATAGTCAAAGGTGTAATATCCTAGGCGGTTGGCAATCTTCGAAAAAAGCAGACCTGATGTCAATATTCCAAAGCCTGCCTCACCGCCAATCTTCCATGTAAAACGCATATATGATACGAATGATGCTAATTATTATGCCAATCTACGAATATGCTAATACAGACTTTATAATCTGAATTAGTATATTCGCGGGCATTCGCATTCATTCGTAGATTCGTATCATGTTACTGCGGAAATATTCTTTGACCTTTGTCATCTTCAATAATAATTGCCGCAACTGGACAACCTTTAGCTGCATCGATGATCACATTGTCCGGATCTTGATCGGCAGTTTCTAGAATGATAGCTTTTGCCTCAGAATCTAAAACAAATGTCTTAGGGGCTATTGCAACACATGTTGCTGCGCCAATACACAGATCTCTATCCACATGAATTTTTAGATTGCGAACAGTGACTGGTCCCGAAGGATTTTGAGGATCCTTGAGTTGTTGATTATCCATAAAAATAGTCGTCATTCCCGCGAAAGCGGGAATCTATTTAATTCTGGATTCCTGATCAAGTCAGGAATGACAGGATGTTAACTTATAAGTTTGTGTAAAGCTTCTAAAGGTAACAACGCACATCTAATTCTATTGGGGCCTAATTATATTCCCAACAACTTAATCATAAAGTCTTTGTCGAGCTTTTTCAAATCATCTTTTGCTTTCCCTAATACACGATCCGTCAAGATTGAAGCTGAAGCTTGAGATATAGCACACCCTTGCGCTCTAAACTTAATTTCCACAACTTTATCTTTTTCAAAGACTATATCTATATCAATCCTGTCGCCGCACAGAGGATTGAACACCGAAGACTTTTTCGTCGGATGCTTGATATTCCCAAAATTTCTCGGATATCGGTAATGGTCTAGAATGACTTCACTATAAATATTCATCTTATCCTAAGAGCTTTGCCACTTTTTTTAATCCATTAACCAACTTGCCAACATCCTCTTCCGTATTATAGATATAAAAACTGGCTCGAGCTGAAGCATTGATTCCTAGCCGTTGGTGTAGCGGCATCGCGCAGTGATGTCCGGCTCGAATACAAATGTTTTCCTCGTCCAGAATTTGGGCAATATCATGAGGATGATAATTTCTTAAACTAAATGCAACTATTCCACCGCGGTTTTCGCTTGCTCTTGGTCCAAGAATTTTAATATCTTTCCCGTGTTCTGACTCAAGCTTTTTTAATGCATAGTCTAAAATATTTTTCTCATGCAATCGCACTGCATCCATTCCAATGCGTTGTAAGTAATACACCGCTTCCTTAAGCGCTATGACGCCTGCAATATGAGGAGTACCTGCTTCAAACTTATGGGGAGGCTTTTTAAAGATTGTTTTATCAATATATACCTCTTGAATCATTTCTCCACCATAATTAAATGGAAGCATTTCAGCCAGAAGTTCGTATCTCCCCCATAGCACGCCCACGCCCGTTGGACCCAACATTTTATGCGAAGAAAAAGCCAGAAAATCACATTCCAAATCCTGAACATCAACCTTCAGATGTGGTACAGCCTGCGCAGCATCAACCAGCACAATCAATTTTGGGTTAATAGACTTAACTACTTTTACAATTTCTTTTATAGGATTTATTGTTCCGAGAACGTTTGAAATATAAGCAATAGCTAGAATTTTAGTTTTTTTTGTGATGATTTTTTCTAGACCAGGCACGTCATTCTGAAGGAGCACCTTCGACAAGCTCAGTGCAGGCTTCGCGACTGAAGAATCTAGTCCCGATTTAATCGGGACGTTTTTACGCTCCCTTCGGTCGCTAGATCCCTCTCTGCGCTCGGGATGACCATGGGGGAAAGCTAAATCTAAGTAGCCATCATCAGCAATATCGATTACCTTAAACGTCGCGCCATTTTCCAGAGCTAGTTGCTGCCATGGTACGAAATTCGAATGATGTTCCATCACGGTTGTAACGATCTCGTCGCCTTCATTTATTATTTTACGTCCTAATGAATAGGCAACTAGATTGATTGACTCTGTAGTACTCCGAGTGAATATTATCTCTTCCGTTTTCTTTGCGTTGATAAAATCCCCAATTATTTTGCGCGTTTTTTCATGCTCTTCTGTAGCTTTTTCAGAGATTTTATAGACTCCCCTAAAGACATTGGCAGAATATTGTTGGTAATATTCCGAGACCTTTTCAATAACAGACTTTGGCTTCAAAGAAGTTGCAGTTGAGTCCAGATAAACTAGACGCGGATGATATTTGAAAATTGGAAAATCTGATTTAATTGATCTTAAATCCATATTGTTTTATTTTTTTAGGGATTTCCTGAATAAAACCCTCTATCAGAAGATTTTCTGCAGATTTTTTATCCATTTATCGGGGTTGTAAATAATAGATTTGTTTTTGATCTAACTTTCCGGTTGTCGAACCATGCGTACAGAATACATCGTTGGCTAAAATCTCAAGAAACGGCCTGGAATCGACAAAACATTTATCAGACATGATGATATTTTGGTTTTTTTGGTAAGCGTGCGACTTCTGGGCATCTTTTTCAAGTCTGATCAACCCCTGATAGATGAACTTTGACTCATCATAAAAAACTCCTTTTATTAAAAGATTAGAAGTCGACCCAGGAGCCGTATGATTTTGAATCGTCTCAACCTTGAACTGATTCCTATTCTTCCCTACAAACAAACCAAAAATATCTAGATTAATACCCTTTTCTTTTAATTCAAAGATAAACTTCCCAGACAAATTTTGGAAAAAAACAATGTATTTTCCCGATTTATTAAAAATAAATTTCTCTCGTTTTTCTTCATTGATATTTAAAAATGTTACATGTTTCATGTTATATGTTCCATGAAGTTATCCAACGCTTCCGCTCATCTCAAGATTAATCAGTCGATTAAGCTCTATAGAATACTCTAGCGGTATCTCCTTGGTAACCGGCTCAATAAACCCGTTCACCAAAAGTCCTTCAGCATCTGACCTTGAGATGCCTTTTGATGTCAGATAAAAAAGCTTTTCTTCTCCGATTTTCTCAACAGTCGCTTCGTGCTGTACGGTCACATCATTCTCTTTTATCTTCATAAATGGATACGTGTCGGATCGAGACTGCTCATCGAGAATCAATGCGTCACAGGAAACAAACACAGACGATCTCTTAGCCCTTGGCATCACCTGAATAAGTCCACGGTACGACGTTCTTCCTCCTGCCTTAGCAACAGATTTGGAGATAATTCGAGATGAAGTATTTGGCGCAAAATGCAACATTTTGGCTCCAGCATCCTGGTGTTGATCGTGACCGGCAAACGCAATTGATAAGACTTCGCCTCTTGCGCCTTCACCCATAAGGTAAACGCTCGGATACTTCATAGTAACTTTACTTCCGATGTTGCAGTCGACCCACTCCATCACTGCCTTCTCTTCTGCCCTTGCTCTTTTAGTGACTAGATTGTAGACATTATTGCTCCAATTCTGAACTGTTGTGTAACGAACTCGTGCATTTTTATGAACAAAAATCTCTACGACAGCCGAGTGGAGAGAGTTCGTGGTGTAAACTGGGGCAGTACAACCTTCGATGTAATGAACATAGCTTCCTTCCTCGGCAATAATCAAAGTTCTCTCAAACTGGCCAAAGCTCTCGGCATTTATTCGGAAATAGGCTTGCAGCGGCATCGGCACTTTTACGCCTTTTGGAACGTATACAAAGGACCCTCCCGACCAAACTGCCGAATTTAATGCGGCGAATTTGTTATCGTGCGGAGGAATCAATGTTCCGAAATATTTTTTGACAATCTCCGGATAATTTCTCAAGCCAGTATCCATATCACAAAAAATCACGCCAACTTTATTTAGTTCCTTATTTATGCTTTCGTATACGACTTCAGATTCATATTGGGCTGACACGCCGGATAAAAACTTTTTTTCTGCCTCCGGGACGCCGATTCTATCGTACGTCTCCTTTATCTCTCTTGGCAACTTTTCCCAGGAATCGGCTTGTTTTTCCGTTGGGCGTATGTAGTAATAAATATCAGCAAAATTAATGTTGGAGAGATCGGCTCCCCAGTCAGGCATTGGTTTTTGTTCAAAGATATGAAAAGCCTTTAATCTGAAATCGGTCATCCAACTAGGCTCTTTTTTGATATCGGAAATATTTTTTACAACATCTTCATCGAGGCCTTTTTTTGATTTAAACGTATATTTTTGCGGCATCGCAAAACCGTATCTATATTCAAAATCTAGATTGGATACTGTTGGATCTTGCATATCTAGTGGTCCTGTGTTAATTTTTTAACAATAACTTCATAACCATTCTTTTCGATCTCTTCCGCCAATTTTGCAGTTCCTTCCTTCACCAACTTGCCGTCCATAAGTATCAATACCTTATCGGGTTTGATGTAATGAAGAATTCTATTATAATGGGTAATTAATATATAGGTTTTTCCGTCCTTGTTGTCGTTCATAAATTTAGCTATCTTGCGAAGAGCGTCGACGTCCACACCGGTGTCTATCTCATCGAATATGAGTAATTTCGGGTCGAGTATTGCCGCTTGCAGCATCTCGAGTTTTTTCTTTTCTCCTCCCGATGCACCTTCGTTAAGGGATCGCTCTGTCAATTCCTGATTAATCCCAAGTTTTTCAGCAATTCTTTTTATCTTTTTCTTCAAAACCAATGGGTCTATTTTCTTATTTAAAGCCAGCCGAAGAAGCTGGAAGACATTGACTCCCGCTAGCGCCAGCGGCGTTTGAAATGAAAGGAATATTCCAAGTTTTGCCCTTTTATCGGGGCTCAAGTCAGAAATACTTTTACCTTCAAACCTCACACTTCCAGCCTCTAACTTATATGCGGGGTGACCGGCAATGGCAAACGCCAAGGTTGATTTTCCCGACCCATTTGGCCCCATGATCGCGTATACTTTCCCCTTTTTAAAATTAAAATTAAAATCTTCTAGTATCGTCACTTCGCCAACATTTACTCTCAACTTTTTCACCTCTAACATGAATCACATTATACCGAAAATATTAAAGATGAGAAAGCGAATATCGCGCTATCCTGTCGATACTATTAATATCGGAAAATAATTTTTTATTAGCCTTGAAGAAAGCGGCGACTCCGATCATAGCGGCGTTATCGCCGGTTAGATACTTAAATGGCGGAAAGTATATCTCTCCCTTATTTTCTTTAACTAAATCCCTAAGTAATTTTCTAAAATATAAATTGGCGATTACACCTCCTCCAATAATCAATTTATTTATTCCTGTTTGTTTGATCGCTAAATCCACCTTAGCAACTATGGTGTCAAAGACAGCGGCTTGATATGAACTCGCAAGCTCTCTGATGTTTTTAACGCGATTTTTTTTCAGAAAATAATAAAATGCTGTTTTGAGACCAGAAAATGAAAACTCTAAACTCTTAGAATTTATCATCGGCCTTGGGAAATGAAAAAAATCTTGATTATCGACTTCAGACGCCAATCTCTCAATTATTGGCCCACCCGGGTATCCTAACCCCAACATTTTTGCAGCTTTATCCAAGGCTTCGCCTGCCGCATCGTCTCTGGTCTCACCCAAAACTTTATAATCAATATGATTCTTAAAAAGAACTATTTCAGTGTGTCCTCCGGACACTATAAGACCAAGATAAGGGAATTGAAAATCTCTTTTTGGATTACCTTTACTATTCTGCACAAAACTAGAATAAATATGTCCTTCGAGATGATTTACTGCAATCAATTTTTTATTAAATTTTTTAGCCAACTCAACGGCTTTTTTAATTCCAACCTCCAATGCTATTGCCAACCCCGGCCCTTGCGTAACCGCAATATAATCGACATTTTGAATTTTGGATTTGGTATTTGTTTGGTAATTGGTAATTGGTAATTGGTAATTCTTGATTGCTTCTTCGACAACCCAGTTAATTCTCTCTTCATGCGCCCTTTTGGCAAGCGACGGATAAATTCCTCCCCATTTCTTATGCAGATTTATCTGCGAATAGATAACGTTGGATAAAACTCTTCGTTCGGAGGTCACCGCAACAGCAGTTTCATCGGCAGAAGTTTCAATTGCAAGAATATTCATAAAAATTCTAAACTCTAAATACTAAATTCTAATCAAATCCTAAATTCAAATATTTAAAATATTAAACGAATATTGTTTTGAATTTAGAATTTAGTATTTTGGATTTATTTGGGATTTAGAAATTAGGATTTAGGATTTTATTTGTATTACCCTTTCGTTCTCATTGATATATTTCATCTCTACATATACAATCTTACCTTTCCGCTTTAGTAAATCTAGAATCTCACCGGCTTTTTCTCCCCACTCAAAACATAGTAAATTTCTTTTTTTAAGATATTTTTCCAAACCTAAATATTTAAATTCTTCTGAATCTTTAATATTATAAAGATCAATATGAATCAGTGTATCGATGTATCGATACATCGATACATAATCATAATAAACAACAAAGGTAGGAGAAATAATATTTTTTATTCCTAAACACTCCCCCATTCCTTTAACGAAAACAGTTTTTCCAACACCCAGATATCCTTCTATAATAAATATTATCGGTTTTTCTAATGAAGAATTTTGCTCCGACAATAACTTTTTTAAAACATATTGCGCAATTTTTTTTGTTTGTCGAGGAGAACCTGTGATATATGTCTTTTCGTCTTTAAAAACAATATCTCCTTTCCTTATAATTTTTATTTTTGAAGTGGTCAAATCAACTATAGTCGATGGTTTATTTCTCGCTAGAACTCCTGCATCTATAATCAGATCTATTAAATTCTTTTTCTTTTCTGGCAGTTCATTTAAAAGTGAATTAACTGAATAATGTGGTGGTCTACCAGATAAATTTGCCGATGTCGCGCTAACCGGTCTTTGAAAAATTTTTACTAAATTAGTAATAAACTGGTAGTCCGGAATTCTAACTCCTAATGTTCCCTTTTCCGATTCAAGCAGCCTTGAAACTTTATGATTAGAAGACAAGATGACCGTAAATGGACCCGGGAATAGTTCGGTAAGTATCAGCATTTGTTGTTTATTAACCGCCGTGTGCTCATGAAGCATGGCAAAATCAGATACAAAAACGGAGATTGGCTTACCTGGAGGCCTATTTTTAAATTGGATTAACTTGCTTACTGCTATTTCATTTGTTGCATCAACCAAAAGGCCATAGACAGTATCCGATGGGCTTATGACAAGTCCACCGCAAGCTAACGTCTTTATGGCTTCTTTGCTGATTTTAGATCTGTTTTTTATGTTATATGTTATATGTATCATGTTATATGGTCTATTATTTTATCAATTTTCTGATAGAATTAGCCTATGGCAAATTCTAAAAACTTAAGGAAAAACGGCAATGCGATCAAAAAAATTGCCGAGTTCAACCTGAATTTCGACCTTAAAACACTCTTTATCATTTTTTTTGTCGGACTTTTTGCTTATTATATCTTTACTTCGCTATCAAAGGAAGTCAAGCAGGCCCTCCCGGAAAAATCCATTACTACCGTAGTTAAAGAAATTAAAGACGGTAAGGTGCAAAAAGTAGAGATCATCGACAATAAAATTATTGTATATTATAAAAGCAATAAACTGGCACTCACTTATAAAGAGCCGGCAGACAGTTTTCTGAAAACTCTGAAAGATTCAAATATTGACCCGTCTTCACTAAATGTGGTCATTAAAGATACACAAGGATCAGTTGGAATCATCAACTTTCTAAGCAATATCATACCGACTATTCTGATGGTTGCATTCTTTATATTTCTTTTTCGTCAAGCAAAAGGCGCACAGGAGTCAGTTTTTTCCTTTGGCCAGTCTAGAGCCAAGCGATTTAGCAAAGACCTTCCTAAAATTACCTTTCAGAATGTGGCTGGAGTCGACGAGGCCAAAAAAGAGCTCGAGGAAGTCGTGGATTTCTTAAAGCACCCGGAAAAATACAAAAAATTAGGCGCGCGAACCCCCAAAGGAGTGATTCTTATTGGACCATCAGGTTGCGGCAAAACTCTTCTTGCCAAGGCGGTTGCCGGCGAAGCCGGCGTGCCTTTCTTTTCAATCGCAGGATCTGAATTTATGGAGATGCTGGTTGGCATAGGGGCCGCTCGCGTGCGAGATCTTTTTGCCACCGCCAAAAAAAGCGCGCCTACTATCATCTTTATCGACGAAATCGATGCCATAGGACGGGCTCGTTCCGTTGGAGTGATGCCTTCGCATGATGAGCGGGAGCAGACGTTGAATCAAATTCTGGTCGAGATGGATGGATTTACGCCAAATCAACAAGTGGTTGTCGTAGCCGCTACCAACCGAGGGGATCTTCTAGATTCGGCCTTACTTCGTCCAGGCAGATTTGATCGAAGAATCATTGTCGATTTTCCCGACCTTGAGGGAAGAAAAGCGATCATAAAAATTCACGCCAATGGAAAACCATTTACAAAAGAGGTTGACTGGGATAAAGTGGCAAAACGCACAGTCGGCTTTTCCGGAGCCGATCTTGAAAACATGCTCAACGAAGCGGCGATTTACGCCGCACGACAGGGAAAAGATAAAATCACCACTGACGATATCGAAGAAGCTGCCACAAAAGTAAAGCTCGGGCCGGAGAAGAAACGGCTGCAATCAGATTTAGATAAAAAATTGACGGCCTATCATGAAGCAGGACATGCAATTGTATCTCACTTTTTACCTCACACTGACCCTGTTCATCGAATTTCTATCGTCTCCAGAGGCATGGCTCTTGGATTTACCTTGATTCCTCCGGTCAAAGATAAACTCCACGAAACTAAAACTCATCTTCTCGACCAGATCGCGGTTATGATGGGCGGTCGCGCCGCAGAAGAAGTCGTATTCGACGAAATCACGACCGGAGCGGCAAACGACTTTGACCAAGCTACCCAGATTGCCAAAGCGATGGTTGTCGAGTACGGTATGAGCGAGCTTGGGCCGATCAATTTTGGGCCTACCAGGGACGTTACTGAATGGGGAAAAACCTATTGGGAGCAAAATACAGTCTCGCAAGAAATGTTGGCTAAAATAGACAGTGAAGTAAAAAAAATTATCACCGCGAGATACAAAGTTGCGGTCCAGACAATCAAGGAAAAAAAACAAATGCTAGGACAGGTGGCTGAAGCTTTACTGAAAACCGAAAGCCTTGATCAGGATGAGTTTGAGAAAATCGTCGGCCCAAAGCCAAAAATACATTAATAATATGATACGAATCTACGAATAATATGCGAATGTTGCGAATATGCTAATTCAGATTATAAAGTCAGTATTAGCATATTTGTAGATTCGCATTAAAATTCGTATCATTCGTATCACATATGCAAACGCTTCTTCTCATTGACGGCAATGCTATAATGCACCGTGCCTTTCATGCTCTGCCTCCTTTTAAAACTAAAGACGGGACCCCAACAAATGTAATATACGGATTTTTTTCCATGCTCCATAAATCGATAACCGATTTTAATCCTAATTTTATCGTGGTTTGCTTTGACACTCCCAAACCAACCTTTCGAAATAAAATATTTAAAGAATATCAAGCCCAAAGGCCCAAAATTTCAGCTGATTTTATAGTTCAGATTCCTCTAGTTAAGGAGGCCCTCGATAAGGCTGGAATTACACACCTTGAGAAAGACGGCTTTGAAGCCGACGATCTAATAGGAACGATCACGCAAAAATTTAAAGATAACGGTATAAAAGTTTTAATTTTATCGGGCGATAGAGACATTCAACAACTTGTTGATAATAATGTCTATATCATTACTCCAAAGCTTGGTCTTTCGGATCTCAAAATGTATGATCGGAGTGAGGTGCAAAAAAAATTCGGGCTTGCCCCTGAGAAAATTCCCGATCTAAAAGCTTTAATGGGAGACTCTTCCGATAATTATACCGGGGCAAAAGGGATTGGCCCCAAAACTGCAGCCAGACTATTGCAAAAATACGGATCAATTAACGGCATTTACTCTCATCTAGATCAGCTTGACGAGAAAATAAGAAAGTCATTGGAAGAAAATAAAGACAATGTTTTGTTATCCTACAAACTGGCAACCATAGATAAAAAAGTGCCAATCGAATTTGCTATAGAAAAAACTAGATTTGAAAAATTTAACGAAGAATTAAAATTTTATCTTGAAGCGCTAGAGATTAAGTCTTTGACTAAAAGAATTTTTACTGCCAAAAAACCTGCTGTGAAAAAAGAAATTAAAAAGGAAGATAGGAATCAGTTAGATTTGTTCTAATGATTCTGTCATTGCGAGCGATGAGTTTTGAAGCGAAGCAATCTCTTATAATTGAATCGTGCATACAAAAAATTACTTCATTTATATTGCCACAAACAAGACAAACACTGTTTTATATACTGGAGTAACGAATAATGATGTCACTGACGCTATAAAACAGGAAAAGCAGATTAAAGCAGGATACCGAAAGAAAAAGCTAGAGCTTATTAAAAAAATGAATCCTACTTTTGAAAATTTATATAGAAGTATTATTTAGTGAGATTGCTTCGGTCGTAGAATTTATCCCGATAAATATCGGGGCTCCCTCGCAATGACATCAAGGTAACCATTCACC
>CAYJQQ010000023.1:0-10738 GCA_964372285.1 uncultured Gammaproteobacteria bacterium
TTGTTGGGCAAAACTCAAAACCATTATTTTTTAGAGTTTCCACCGCTTTATCAATCCTACGTTCTCCGGCTATCTTAGGATGGAGATCTACGACCATTGTTTTAACCGAATTTTTTAAGATATCTATTTCGTTTTCAATCAACTCTACTTCCATTCCTTCAATGTCGCATATGAGATTAATTTTATCAAAATTAAATTTCTTCAAGATTTCATTTAAAGTGATAGTAGGTACGATTATAGATTTTTCTGTGGGTCTCATTACGCTACCACCGACAAATTTTTCGTGAATATAGAAAGTAAGGAATTTACTACCATAACCAATAGCGCTATTGATAATTTCGAACTTAGCATTATTTAACAGTCTGTTTTTATCAAGAATAGATATTAGTTCTGTATTCGCTTCAACGGCCACATGTTGCTCCGGATGAGACATTTTTTTGTTTGCGATTGAAGAAACAACACCAATTGATGCTCCCAACTCCACAATGGGCGTATTTCTGTCGAAATAATCACGAACAGCATATCTTTCTTTGTCTTCGTATCGGCCGAGAATAAATCTGCACTTCATATCTGTTCTTATATACGGACTGGCTGTTGATATTATGGCTCCGTCTAAATTTACTAAATCATCTTTAAAAACCTCAACATATTTACCCAATGACCAATGATCGGACAGCCACCATCTCCGCAGTCCGAGTTTATACCAAGTAAACCGAAATGGGAAAAAAAATATTTTTTTTATAACTCTCGAAAATCCACCGGCTTTGTATTCTTCTTTTATTCTGTTTGTTAGCATTTGTTTACGCCGGCGGAAACTTAGTTTCGTCTTCATTTCTGGCATCGATAACCATTTCGGCCAATTCTCTAATAGCTCCCTTGCCACCAACTTTTTTTAGCTTAATGGCTACTATGCTTAAAATTTTTCTTGTTGCATTGGCCGAAGCTATGGTCAAACCTTTTTTGGCATTAAAGAAACTCATTGGTTCAAAGTCATTCATATCATCGCCCATGTAGGCGCAATCTGTAGTGTCAGAATCGTTTTCCTTAAGCCAGTTTTTAATAGATTCCATCTTTGCTCCTTTTGAATTTTTTTCGGTGAACATTTCGATTATCGGCCATTTTCCGCTTAAAACCGATGGTAGATTATTCAACTTTTCCACAATACTATTCAAGGGCTCTCCTTCGCCGCTTACAAAAACAATCTTTATTCCCATTTCTCTCAAAAAAGAAAGTCCTTGTCCATCCTGATAGCTTCGGCTTTTTGATACATACGATTTGCCGTCTTCGGTAACTGCCATAGTTTCTTGCCCATCGAAAAACACCCCATCGGCATCAAGAAAAATAACTTTCAGATTCTTAAGTTTTTCTTCTATTTTCATATTTTTTTATCAGTATACTTTATCAAGTAGCTTAAATGAAAAGCGGCCACGTATGGAGGGAGGGAACAATAGCTACTCCTTCCATCTCAACCAGCCATTCCGGCCGGCAAACCGCGCCCTCGACCATGAGCAAGGGCAAACGATCAAGACCTTTTGTTCGCAGAATATCGCGCACCGTTTTTGCGTCGGTTGGATTCCGTAGGTAAACAATTAAATAGACAAAGTCCTCCATTTTACTTTTTTGGGATTTGAGCAACGCCTCTACATTTTCAATCATCCGTTCTGTTTGCTTCTCAATGTCATGCGGGTAAAGTGTATGTCCATACTTGTCAATGCTTGCCGTACCGGAAATGTAAAGGTGCGAACGGTCACCGAAATCAACCCTCGTGCCTCGTTCAAAAGTCACACCATATTCATGGGTCGGATTTAAATGTTCACGCGCTTCAATGCGGATGATCTGGCGCGGATCGAGATTTGATATAGCTAGCGCATCCAAGGAAACTAAAGTGCTGGTTTCTTTGGACTTGCCTTCAATGCCGGTGCTTGCTATGAATCTTGTTTCAGGAGACAAACCTTCGTTCCGGAAAAATTCCTTCCTAGCTTTGACCATGCCTTGATAATGATTATCGATATCTCTTACGAAAACCCATGCTCGTAAGGCATTTCCCAACAATGAACAGTTTTGTTTTTTTAAAAAGGAATTATATGACAAAAATATTTCATTGGTTTGCGTTTCAGAATTAAACGGATAGGTTTCGGAAAAATTCATCGCGTATAATAAATTGTAGTGCGCGCCGGTAATAATTGCCGAATTTCTCCAATTTTGTTTGTCAAGTGAAGTCGTTTCTTTTTTTAATTTAGTATTTTTTAGATGATGACAAAGAAAAGCCGCCTTGCCGCCATGCAAAGGACATTGCTCCACGATGGAATAAGCTCCAGCTTTAGCTGACTTGAAGATTGAAGATGCGAACAGAATATCTTTTTGATTGGCAACATCGCTTAAAAAGAATCGGCAAAAAACAATTGTTCGATCAGACAAGCCATTTTTATTCAATGCCGAAATATATTGAGAATATATATCTTTCAAAGTTTCCTCGAAAGATATATTTTCTTGCGGCGCAATCAAGATGAAATGTTCGTTATTGCGATCTTTTGCCTCAAAAGACGAGTGAAAAACAGATTCGTTGATTTTGTCTATCCTTATCATATTCCAAATTTTCCAGCATAAAAATGCTCTAACGCTATGGCTTGGTCGGATTTTCGATAAAGCATGTGCTGAGCATAAAGATGCCCTTGACTCGAAAAAAGCCAAACAGTATAGAATCCTCTTTTATCAGAGTGTTGCATTTCCTGCAGCAGTTCGGAGAGCTTCAAAATATTGCAGGCGTTCGGATGAATTGTTCTTTGAAGCACTTTTTTTTCTCCCTCCGAATTTATTATTTGGATTTCATATCGTATTGGAGCAGTTTTCTTGTTATCGGCAGTTTGGTATGAAATCGTATATATGGTGTCGAATTCATCAGAACTTACGCCACGGGCGAATATATCGGTTGTTCCGGCAGAACATTTCATGCGCAAGTAATTTGGAGGTCCGCCTCTGAAATAGAAGGGAATATTATCGGGATTTGAGCCGTTTCCGGCGGTACTGGTCAAATATTCCGAATCACGGTGGCAATACCCGGTTACGGCATTCAGTCCTATCGGCACATTGTTTGCTGTACGGCCGGGCCGAAAGGAAATTGTTCCAGAGAAATTGCCAAATCCTTTTCGAGCAGCGTATTCGTTTAAGTTTAAGTATCTTTCATTTTCAAAATCAAAAGTTTCCTCGAAAGACTGCAAATGATTACCAGCCAAATCGTATAAATCCAAGTGAAAATCTTTGATTACCGCAGTGGAATCGTTGCCGCCAACTGATATTATGGAATGAATTCGTATTTCTGGAGGCAAAACATGGTGTCTGATATCCATCGTGACAATATTGTTCTTTTCAAAAAAATGCTTCTCTTCTTCGGTTACAATCGAAATACCTTTATAAGCCAGCCGCACGTGATTTTTAAGATCTGGCCCGGCGTGGGAAGTGTCGTAAAATCCCTTTTTGCCTTTGGCGGTATAATAATAATTCGGCCTATGCAAGGGAACTCCTGATTTAACCGAGACAAATGGCGAATATGTTTTTGTAAAATCAACTTCGTTAAAGAGTTTTTTGACATCTTGATAAAGCATTTGTTTTTTGGCGAGCGGCGGAAAATCTTTGGTTAGAGTTACAATTTTTCCTTCATGGTTGGTGTAGCTTAAGATGGCTTGAACAATGATAGGTTCGTTGTAATTGTGCTGAAATAAACATACTTCTAAAGATTTATCCGGTTCGACCGGAATATAACCACGGGTGAACTCGGAGCCGGCTGGATGCAAGCCCAACCCGGATTGGTGATTGCTAGAAATAAAATCAGGTGAAATATAGTCGACCATATAATGCAAAAAGGGAGTAACCTTTTTGGCGATCTCAAATTCGACCTCTAGGTAGCCGACAAAGTTTTTTATATTAAAATCCTCGCTTCTTATCACTTTGATAACATCGGGAGCCAAGATTACTTGTCGCGCATTTAGCACTTTGCCGGTGGTGTCGCGCAGAGTCAGTTTCAGGTCTATGGGGAAAGGCAAAGCATAGCATCTGCGGAAATAATTGTTTATTTGCACGACCGTGCGCTGTTCATTGCTGAAAAAATCTACATAAGAATAATATTTGGTGCTATTGGGTAATTTGACGTGCTGAATGATCACTTGCTCCTCTGATTTCGATTCAAGCAGGCGCTGATTTAAAGAAAAGCCATCGGTTTCATTTTGCGAGCTTAGAATCCAGCCGTCGGTACTGATCTTCTCGCCGGCTGGCAGGAGTATAACTTCACGGTCAAGCAGCTTTTTACCGATGGTCTCTAGATTGAAGCTGTAAACGCCGACAATCTTAAAGTCGGTCTGTTGCTCGAAAGATTCGAAAGAGGAGAGATCGGTATTTCCGTCTGTAAGCAGAGCTATTCTTTTTAGATTAAAATGCCTGATTTTGTCCAGAATCTCCTCGGGGGAGTAGTAGGAAGGAGCGACCGGCGGTTTGACGATGCCTTTTAAAAACGAATAAACTTTCTTGGGGAGGATTTTCTTCGCGGTGTTTTTTAGCATAAAAATTTACTTTACTATTCTTGCACAATTACTCATTTTTGCAAATTACGTAATTTAGCAAACTATTTGATTGTTGAAAAATAAATGAAGCGCTTCTATTTCACAATCAACTTCTCTACATGTTCTGGTATCGGCATATTGCTCCAGTAATAATTGGTTAGGGCGTAACGGGTACCGCTTTTGATCGGCATACCTCTATGAATACCTCGGGTGTTAACTAAGATTAAAGTGCCAGCTTTAGCAACAAATATTTTCAATTTTCTCGGTTTTTTCTTTATCATTTTCTCTATTTGCTCGTTTGTAAAGCGATTTTGATTGAATTCAAAATTATTTAGAAGACTGTCTCGTATGATATTCCAATGACGGTGACTTTCTTTTATATACTGAAACGGCCCATTTTCTTCTTCTACATCCGATAAATACAAAATAGCTTTCATCTGCTTATTGATTGCCCAATCTCTGTGCCAACCGCCCCCCGAACCGAGGTTTCCTGGTTTATATTCCATTCTAGCGGCTAAAGTAAGCCCAACGATATTTTTTGTTTTTTCGTGCGCTGTGATAATGCGGCTTATAAATTCATTTTTGTAAAATCTGGCGATTATCGGAGAAATTCTATCAGCACCAAATAGGCGCCGGTCAGAATCGTCTTTATCGCGATATATCTGGGGGGCATATTTTTTAATTAACCGGTCAATTTCTAAGCGAATTTCATTGCAAGTTACAATTGGGTAAAAATCGGGGATAACACAAAAACCTTTTGACACTATTTTACTGAGAATTTCTATTTCACGGCCGCCAAGATTTACCAGACTTCTCGAAAGCAAATCATTTGTGAAATTATTCAATTCTTGCCGAATAGTTTTTAAAATGTTTCTGATTTTCATTTCTGAATATTTATTTTCTCTGCCACGATAAGATTATCCAAATATATTCTATCGAAACTATATATTCTCTCCCATATTTTGTTTACTAATTTCCATAATTTTCTAGACACAAAATCTAGAATTCCAAAATATGCCGGCTTATTTTTTTTCCCGGAAGCGGCTTTGTAATTATTTATCTCTGAATTGACTATAACTTCAATAGCTTTTACCCCTTCTGTGAGTTTATTTTGTTTTATTACTTTAAAACCGGCATCCTCTATCTCTCCTTTTATCCCATAGCTTGAGTATCTTCTAAAATCATAGGGTATTTCATGTTCCCCCCACATAAAAGGTACGGTTAAAAAAATCTTGCCAGTTGGTCTTAAAATTCTGTGAATCTCACTTAAAAGTCTTTTGGAATCAAGGCAATGTTCTATGACTTGAGTACAAATCACTATATCAAAACTCGAAGATTCGAATGGTATGCTTGAACCGTCATAATATTTATCTGGCTTTTTATCTTCCGTTTTTCTACCACTTTGTTCCACATCAATGCCTGTATATTTACAATGTGAGAAAAAATACTCGTATGGCCTCAAGCCGCATCCTACATCTAGCACTTTTAAATCAGGCCCAACTTCATTCCCGAATTCTTTTATATGTTTTGTTATATCTTTTGACATAATTTTCTTTCCGGATCTGTCCAACTCACATCAATTTTTTTAATATTCTCTTCTTGATTTAGTATTTCGATTAATATTTCAAATGGTATATCGACTCTATTTTCTCCACTACTCAAGCCATGATGTCTGCCTAGCCGTATATCTAAATTTTTATTAAATGTTTTTGATTCGTTAAAGATCAGATTTTTTTCTTTAAATATTTTTTGAAGTTCTATCTCGAGCCTTTCTATTGAATTAGCCAAATCGAAATATTCTTCCACTTCGCTACTATTATAATTGTTTATATTAGCCAGAGCTTCATCAATGTTCTTTTCAAATTCTTTATAATCTCTAATCTCGTAAAAATATGGTTTCGTTTTTAGATTTTTCGGCAAAAGCGAGCCGATGCATTCCATACCTACCACGGGGAGGCCCGAAGCCCAGGCATAAGCCGCCACTCGACAACGGCGTTCGTCGTTTGCGAAGTGAACGAAGATTTTTGACGATTTATAAAAGTGCGCCAAGGTTTCTAGGTCGAAGGGGAAGGGATAATCTGCATGAATATCGAGAAGAACGAAAAGTTTTCTTTCTTCTGGGTTAAACGTCTTTTCGTAGACTTCACGAATTTTATAAAAAACACTTTTTTTATCTTCTTCCTTAAAAGGGGGTACGGGGCAGATAAAAAGGATGCGATATTTTTTACCCCTGTCGAATGCTTTTCTTACAAATTGAAAAAATTCAGGGATTTTCTTAAATTTAACGGCTCTCGCCACATATAATATGTCCCAAAATTTCTCGCTCTTTCCTGGCCTGAAGAATTTCGGTACGAAATTGCAGGCATCCATTGGTAAAAGCGAAAATTTCTTGCCGTTTTTTTCAATAAGGTCTGTCTCGCCGGCCATGCTGAAGTCAAAGATGGGATTATAATCAAATTCGTAATCGTGTCGATTATGATGCAGGCCTATTAGCCACTTCTCTTTCATGGTCTCAATTTTTTTTCGCAAAATGTCATCTAGCAAGATAAAATTATCTCGCTCCTGAGTAGTGAGAACAAACACACCTTTTGTTTTTTCAGTCGGAATTTTTAGAATAGTAGCCATTTTTTCTTTGTTTTTATTTTCTTCAAGATATGAATTTGGTCCTTAGAATTTTTATCCTCGATAATCTTCGCTTCTCGGCCGATTTTTTTGAGAATCATCTGGTAATAATCCTTTGACATTTTTCTGCGCAAATATGGCACATGCAACCCTTCAGCGGTTTCCATCATTTTAAGCTCAACCGTATCGAATTCAAACTCTGGTGGCTCAAAGAATCTAATTATAATTATTTCTGCTATTTTCGAAATATATACAAGCGATGATTCTGGCGACGGCAACATTTCGATTACATGGGAATAAACAGCTGCATCATACACATCTTTTATATTATCAAGCAAATTTATATCGCTTTGGATAAATTCAGCTTCAGGATTGGCTTTTTTGGCCGCAGCGAGCAGTGGTTTTGAAAAATCAACTCCGGTATAAGCGCAATTCAACCTTCGTTCTTTGAAATATTCATAAAGCTGGGCATTGCCGCAACCGAGATCAATGATTGATATTTTTTTGCTTCCGAATTCATTCTCTAACGCTTTGACCAAAATCTCCTTCGATGTTTTTGAAGGATGACCAAAAGTTTTTAAATATTCTTTGGCTCTTGCATCGGAAAATGAATTCCAGGATTCTTTCAAGAAATCGTCAGAAGTATTTTTTTCTGTCATTTTCAATTTATCTTTTCCTTGTTCCATATTGCTGGTGAAACTACTACTCCATCGCGTTCAGATTTATAACTTTTATGTTGAGTATTTATCGAAAGTTCCTGAATACTAAAGCCGGCCGCAAGCCCAGTATCAAGAAACATTTTTTCCGGACTTCCGAGAGTGGCTCTAATGGCATACTCTCCCGCCTTCAAAAACATTTTAGGAAATTTGCAAGTGGTAACATATCGTCCGGGTTCTATTGTGGGCAAATCATCCCTGTTGTTGTCAGTGTCAAACGCTCTCACAATTTCTGTAATTCCCTTAACGACGCTGAGTGACATTTGTAGTCGGGGAATTGGCTTTAACACTTCATATTCTATTCGTATATTTATATCTTGATTTAGATCGAAAATACTTGATATGTCACCTTCATTTGTTGTTATCTTTATTTTATTAAAATGCGCTAACGGATGATTTATAATTCCTATGTCCACTTCCGGCTTATTGCTTGTGACGCTTGTATAGGCATCGACTACTTTATTGATCTCTCCCAACTTTATGATTTTACCTTCCTTTATTAAAATGCCTCTATTACACAGTGTTTTAACTGCCGCCATGTTATGACTCACAAACATGATAGTTCGACCTTCACCTTTGGTAATTTGATCCATTTTCCCTAAACATTTTTTCTGGAATTCGGCGTCACCGACCGCCAACACTTCGTCCACTAAGAGAATATCCGGTTCCATGTGGGCCGCCACAGAGAAGGCCAATCGGACATACATGCCGCTTGAAAAATGCGTCACTACGGTATCCAAAAATTTGTGAATGCCGGCAAAAGCCACTATCTCATCAAACTTTTTTTCGTTTTCTTTCTTCTTCATTCCAAGGATGGGTCCGTTGAGAAAAATATTTTCTCGTCCTGTAAGTTCAGGATGAAAGCCGGTACCCACCTCAAGCAAACTGCCTACCCGACCGCGCAAAATCACTTCGCCTTCGGTCGGCGGAGTAATTTGCGATAAAATTTTAAGCAAAGTGGACTTGCCGGCGCCGTTGGCGCCGATCACCCCCACCACTTCGCCTTTGTTTATGGAAAAATTTATATCTTTCAGGGCCCAGAATTCTTCCTTTTTTTCAAAACCGGCCACCTGCTTGGCTTTGCTTTTCAAAAATGAAAATGGTGCTCTGAACACATTGGCCAAAACGTCCCGGAGCGACACATAACCGCCCTTTGCATGAGCGATATCGTATTTCTTTCCAATATTTTTGACTTCTATTATTGGTTTCTCTTTATCCATTTTCGTAACCATTTGTTAATTTACTCATTACTTCGTCTATATAATATCTGCGAAATACCTCTCAACTTTTTTGAAATAAATTACTCCGATGACAAGCAGGACAAAACAGGCTATTGCCGAAATTGAGAGGAGCGTCCAGTTGATTTCAGTGGCGCCGAGCAGGGCTGCCCTGGCTGTTTGAATTACTCCGGTCATCGGATTCAGGGCTAAAATTTTGGAATATGCTCCGGCAATGGACGCCGGGTAAATGACCGGAGTCAGGAAAAGTAAAATTTGGATGAAAAAAGGCAGAGCGTAGCGAACATCTCTGTATTTTACATTAAAAGCGGAAAGGAAAAGGCCAAGCCCCACCGAAGCCATAAAAGTGATTATGAGAAGAAGGGGAATAATAAGCAATCCTCCAAGATAAGGGGTGTAGCCGTAATAGAACATCATGGCAACTAGAATCAGAGCTGACAGAAGAAAATCAATAAATTTCGTGATAACTGATGAAATGGGGAGTATCAAGCGGGGGAAATATACTTTGGTAATGATAGATTGATTGCTAATGAGAGAAGCGCTGGTTTCAGAAAGAGCGCCGGAAAAAAATTGCCAGAATAGAAGTCCGGTGTAGACGAAAATTGGGTAGGGCACACCGTCGGAGGGAATGCCTGCAAGCTTTCCAAAGAAGACAGTGAAAACCACCATGGTCAGAAATGGTTGAAGTACTGCCCAAAGCACTCCAATGGCTGTTTGCTTGTAGCGCACCTTCATATCTCTCCAGGAAAAAAAATACAGAAGCTCGCGGTATTGCCACAGCTCCTTCACATCGTTCCAACTAAAAGTTCTCTTGGGGCGGATAACAGTTGTAGTCATTTTATTGTTGATAAGTTATTGACAGCAATACTCAATGTGCTACACTAGTATAGTCAGACCTCAGGAGGCGCTTCGGCGCCTCCTTGAATTTTATACTCAATTTTGTTTCTTAGCTTCTTTAAATCAACATATTTAGCTCTCTTAAGAAGGTCTACTGATATATGTTTTCTTGTTGAAAATACAATAATTTTTTTTCCTTCTGCCTTCAGAAGATCGATAAGATAAGAAAAGTCAGAATCACCCGAGAATAGAAGCAACGTATCATATTGATCCTTTGACTTATAGGCATCCAAAGCTAATTCAATATCCAAATTTCCTTTCTGTAAATACTTATTTCCATTTAATCTTATCAATTTTATTTCTTTTGAGTGGACTTTGTATCCAATTAACTGAAGTTTTTCTATAAATCTAATCTGCTTATCCAAAGAGCCGACTTTACCGGTGTAATAATTCAATATTACCGCTTTGGACTCGTTTTCAAGATAGTTTTTAAGTTTCAAGTAATCGATTCTCCACCCCAAAGTTCTTTGCGAGTACAAAATATTTGCCGCATCTATGAAAATCGCCGTTTTTCCTTTAATAAATTTAGAAATCATAAATATGACTTGCACCTAGCACCTAGCACCTATATACTCAAGTCCATGCATCCTAACACAATTTTGCGTTATTGTATATATATAGGCCTGTTTCTTGTGCCCTTTATTTTTTTTCTAGTTCCGGGTTCTTTGCTCTTTCCGTTTATCACCGGCAAAGCTTTCGCTTTTAGAATCAT
>CAYJQQ010000024.1:0-7130 GCA_964372285.1 uncultured Gammaproteobacteria bacterium
AGTAGTCGACTCTTTTAATAATTTAATTATTCCGAAAAACTTGTTGCTTGTTGTTTGTTGCTTGTTGCTTGTAATCTTAATGTTCCCTCCAACGTTAGCACGGGCTTACAAACCAATTGAAAAATTTAAATTTGTACCAGAGGTGGGAAGAATTGTACAAAAGCTGACCGAACCGAATGATCTTATAATTGGCTCGATGGATGCAGGACCCACATTAGTTTATTATGCAAACAGAACTGGTTGGGGGTTTGATATTAATCGTCAAGACACCGCCCAGCAATTTGCATTTTACGGAGTTGAAGGAAAGAAAGTATTGGACCCAATCGAGGACCTCGAAAATTTAAGGAAAAAGGGAGCAAAAATCTTCGCCTCAGCAAATAAAAACCAATTTCTAGCAAATCCTAAATTCTCGAAACATATGTATAAAAATTATAGAATTTTGCAAGAAACGGACAATTACGTAATTTTCAATCTTACCTTTTCTGAGGCTGTGAAGTAACTTGAATCTCTGATCTAAAAATCAGATCTGAAAGAATTTTCACCGCGAGATATAGATTAAAAAAGAAAAAAATAAAAAAGCCGAGACTGCTTATTATTCCGTATGGAATGATTTGATCTATAAAACTATTAATGGTTGGGAGATTAGAGAAATAATCAGGATTAAGTGGAGCAAAAAGACCTGCTTGGAGATGATTGGCAAGTAGTTTATATGAAGCTAAAGTTATTGCCTGTATTATAACGATTAATGCGACTATTTTTACTTTTTTATACCATAAGATGATCAGTGGTGTAGACCAAAGGAGATAATGGAAAGAAATTCTTGGGGCAATTGCTAATACTAAAAGAATTGAAATTAAACTAATTCCTAAACAAAAATGCCATTTATCTTTGAATCTAGATGTTCCTGCTATGATTAAGGTGATAACATAAGAAGTTGCTAAAATAATATATTTGACTATTTGCGAATAAAGGGGCCAACCTTCAAGAGGTTTACGGTAGTGGAGATAGACTTTAGGAATTAAAGCAAAGATTGTTTCTTTGGCGTTGGTAACTAGGGTTGGAATAAGAAAAATAAGGTATGGTAGCAAAGAGAAAACAAGGAGCCTAAGTCTTTCTTGCCAAGTTTTTCCATAGATTAAGGCTGTTGGCAAAATAAAAAGAAAAGCGTAATTTTTATAGGCCGCGGCAATGCCAATTATAAAGAAAGCCCAGTTAATATGCTTTCGAAGCATTAAAAATCCCAAGAGAACAAAAAAGGCTGGAATCAGATCAAACTGTCCCATCATATAAGCTACATAGATAGAAACGGGATTAAATAACCAAATAAGAACTACAAATTTGGATAAAATTTTTCTTTGAATAAATTTTAGTAGAATAATCACAGCAGCGAGGTCAAATATTAAGTAAGGAAATTTGGCGAGAAAAATATCCCGAAGGAGGTTGGGGTTAGGTACTTCCCTGATGTAATCGGCGGCTTGTCTCTTGAAATCGCTTACTGATAACTGATAGAGATTGTCCATCCAACCTGAAAATGTGTCCGAAAAGTATCGATAGAAATATTGAAAAAAGGCAAAAGTATAAAATGTTAAAGGCGGATAATAGGAAACATTTTTTTCTGTCATGGCGATTTGCCCAGATTCTACAAGCCGGTTTGGGTAGTAATTGATAAAAAAGAGATCCGAGTGCGCTGAGATAGGCATCAGAATGATTCTTATAAGAAAAGCGAGAAGAATAACAATTAGCATTAGTTGCTAGATATTACCTATTCCTTTATAGATAAACCCTTTCTCTTGTGCTCTTGTTTTATTAATTAGATTCCGTCCGTCAATAATTATCTTCGTCATCATTGTATCTGTAAATTTCAATTTCTTAAGTCTCTTGTACGCTCTATGAGCCACCATTATTATCAAGCAATCTGTTCCCCTAATTATTTCCTCTGGTTTCTCTAAATTATAAGGATGAATATAAGGATCTTGAATTGCAAATTTAATTTTCTGTTTTTCTAATATTTTTATCAGTGTTTGTGTAGGTGAATTCCGTGAATCATCTGAGTTCTCAACGTACGAATACCCCAAAATAGCTAGTCTTGACTTGGTGATATCTTTACTTGCTTCTCTAAGTGCCTTGCTGGCAAGTTCATAAATATGATTTGGCATTGAATCATTTATTTGTCTTGCGGTCTGAATTAGTTTTAACTTTCTATTCTTAACTGAAGCCGATAAAAGCCATGGATCTTTTGGAATGCAGTGCCCGCCAACTCCTGATCCTGGTTTATGCATATCTCGCCATGGTGACTTATTGACAAGTTCTCTGATTTTCCAAACGTCTACTCCCAGATGTTCGCAAGCAAGTGCTATCTCATTGGCAAAGGCGATATTAATATCTCTATAAGTGTTTTCGACTGTTTTAGCTACCTCTGCGGTTGTTGTATCGACAAAATCTAGGTCACCTGAGGTTATTTTAGAGTAGATTTTAGTAAGAAAAGGTTGGATTTTTTTGTCAGAGACGCCGATTACTCTTGACAGGGTTGTGAGCTGTTTAAAAATATAATTTGGTCTAATTCTTTCTGGAACGACTGCAATTGCAAAGTCTTTATTTACTTTCATGTTAGATTCTTTCTCTATGAAAGGTATGATTAGATCTTGGGTAGTTAGGGGAGAAATAGTAGACTCTATAATAATTATTGTTCCTCTTTTGAAATATTTGGATACGTTCTTGATTGCAGAAATCAAAGAAGAATAGTCTGGTCCGTTCTTTGATACAGGAGTGTCGACGCAAATAAAGACAACTCTGGAGCTTGACAGTTTAAGGAAATCTTTTGAAAAATGCGTTTTTTTCTTTTTGATAACTTTTCCGAATTTCTTTTTAAGGTCGGGTTCTTTTTGAGCAAATGGTAGAACCCCCTTTTTAAGTAAGCCAATTTTCCGCCGGTCTCTATCTATTCCTAAAACTTGATACCCTATTTCTGAGAGTCTTATTGCCAACGGCAAACCTACATAACCAAGGCCAACAACACAAACTTTCATCTTAATACTTTATGAGTCGTTCCAGATCTCATCATTTTTTGAGCCATTTCTATAGCTTTCAGCCCGTCTTCACCGGTTATGGGCATTTTTGATTTTCTTTTAAGGGCATCAATAAAAGCCTCAAGTTCGATCTCTAAAGGTTCTTTCGCTTCAAAGGCTATTTTAACCACGTCTGCCCCAGTCTGGATGGCGGCGTAAGAAGTTGGATTTTTAGGTAATTTGTTAGTTTGTCTGTAAAAAAATAGTTCTTGAGTAATATAGTCTGCTACATACATCCCATTCTCGCCTAAAACTGTTAACCTTCTAATTTTTGTAGGGTGCAGCCAACTTACTTCAACAAGTCCGATTACGCCATTTTTAAACCTTAAAATTGCTGCCATTAAATCCTCTTTTCTGTGAGCTTTATTGTCAGTCTCAGCATAAATCCTGACGGGTTTTTGGTCTAGAATGTACTGAATGATGTCGATGTCATGGGTTGCTAAATCAATAACCGCAGAAACGTCGAGTGCTCTTGCGGGTGGGGGTGAAAATCTCTGGGTATGGATTTGAAGTATTTTGCCTAATTCTTGTGATTTGATCCGCTGCTTAATTTCATTGACGACTGGATTAAACCTTTCGATATGACCAACCATTATTGGTACCTTTTGAGATTTGGCGATTTTTATAAGCTCTTTAGCTTGAGGTATTTTAGAACAAATTGGTTTTTCGATAAAAAGTGCAATTCCTTTTTTGGCTGCTTTCGATGCAACCATGAAATGAAGCGATGTGGGGAGAGAAATTGAGATAGCATCAAGTTCTTCCTCTTTTAAAAGTTTTTTAAAGTCTCGGTACGGTTTCACTCTATACTGTTTTGATATTTTTTGTGTTTTTTGAAAATCCTTATCGCAGACTGCAACTATATCAACTTTTGATAGTGAAGAAAGCACTCGGACGTGTCCCTGCCCCATATACCCTAGACCGATAACTGCAATTTTGATCATGTTTCTAATTTGACATAGTGCTTTCTTTCAAGCCTTTTTTTTAATCTGTTTAGACTTTTTAGACTTACTGTCGCTGGCTTACGGTCTAGTTGTCTTACCAGGATAGCGCCACCTTTTATTGGATTTCTTTTGGGAAAAGAAGGTAATTTTTGGTTGTTTGCAATAAGAATTACTAATGCGGGAGCAGGAAATTTAGTTTCTGCAAATAAATGCATCGAGGATGATAGAAATCTCCCTGGGTTTATCTCTGTCACATACGGTTTTGAAAGTAAGTTACACTTGATATCAACTGAGAAAGCGCCTGAAATATTGTTATCAAGTGTAGTCACTGCTCTTTCAGAAATATCATTGAGGTAGAATTTTGTCGAGATAGTCTCAAGAATGCCCGTAGTTCCAGTTATTCCTACGACGTTTGCTTTTGAGAGTATATACTCAAGTCTCCTTTTAATTTGAGAGAAAATAAGCTTCCCATCAGCAAAAAGTAAATCGCATCCATAGTTATCCCCAGGCATGTATTCTGAGGCGGTAAAGTGACCCAAACCCTTTTGAAAATTTATCCACCAGGTTGCTTGTTCAAAATTTTCCGCTAAAAATGCGCCTTTTGCGCCGGCACCTGTAATATTTCTTAGCCAAAAAAGTTTATGCTTGATGGCATTTTTTAGGTCCTTAGACGTTTTTATAAGGCTGGTCTTGGGAACGGGAATTTTTTTTGCGAATAAGTGTTGATTAAGTTTATATTTGTTTTGACAAGTTGAAATTATTTTAAAGGAAGGGATTAGTGTCTTGCACTGAATTTTTCTAATATTCTTTGCTATAGCTGAAATTTCAGAATCGGTTTGAGGATATAAAAAATCTATTTTCTCCTTTAGAATTATGTGGTTGAGCACCTTAATATAATTCTCGTCACTAACCCGCGGGATAAGATATGTAATATTTGTTTCTGATAATGTTGAATTGAATAAATCTGACTCTACACCGATAATTTTAGCCTTAGGAAAATAATTTTTTAGGCAACGTGTAAGACCTATCGAGGCGCTACCACCTGCTCCTGTTATTAAAATCTTAATTTTCATTTTTTATTCACTGAAAAGCTTGGCTTACTCACAAAAAAACTATGTTTATTTTCCCATTTATAGATCAGGCTCCTCATTCTAGAAAAGCTAGAAGGGTCAGGTGAAATAGAAAGTCCGGAAATGCCAAGTTTTAATAGTAATTTAGCCGTTTCCCAATCATTCGCGGCTTGACCACCAATGGAAGATTCGACATGAAACTTGTTGCATAAATCGATCACGATATTGAAAAGGAACATAACCGACTCATTTCTCCCATCGAAATACTTCGCCAGACTCGGGTTTTGTCTATCAAGAGCTAAAGTGAATTGAGTTAAATCATTGGACCCAAATATCATAAAGTCAAGTTTTTTAACTATGTAGTGAAAGGCCAGAGCAATAGCTGGCGTTTCAACCATTAACCCTATCTTTAGTTTATGTTTAAATCTTTCTTTTATGATCTTTTCAAATGAAATGAATTCATCGGGGAACCTAACCATTGGTGGAAAAACGCCAAGATTTTTAATACCATTTTTAATTAGATTATCGAATACGGATAGCTCTATCTCTAATAAGAATTTCTCATCAAGAGTTCTTCTTATTCCTCTGAAACCAAGAGCGGGGTTAGGCTCCGTTTTCTCGAACCTATTTCCGTATTTAAACAGTCTTAGTTCATCTGTTGAAAAATCATTCGTACGTATCCAAACCGGCTTATTTTTTTTGTCGAACTTTGAAACTATCTTTAGCATTTCAACTGTGCATTTTTTTATCAATGTCTTTTTCCCGAATTTATCGATAAAGTACTGTGGATGTAAACCCCTTAGGACAGAAAGAAGTATAAATTCTGTCCTCAAAAAACCAATGCCGTCGCTAAGTTCAAGTAATTCAGGGTATTTTTTAAGAATTTCGCTATTGCCGAGGTTTATTTTTAATTTAGAAGCAGTTTTAAGCTGGCCTTGTGAGTCTTGATCCATAACATGAGTATTTTTAATTGGAATCGTATTGGAGGAAAGCTTTAAGACGCTTTGCGAATCTTTTTTAAATATGGGAATTAGCGGAATCCCAAACTCTGACGCTAATACGGCATAATGATCAACAAATCCTTTCCCGTTAATCAATACCATCTTAGGCTGTTTTTTCAATACTCGAAACAAGTCATATAGGCTGGGCTCTTTACTTAAATCTATGAAAACCATCCTATCTCTAACCCGCTGAAGATCTTTATTCAAAGTCTTAAGAATGAATACTCCTTCTGTAGAAAATTTAATATCTTTAAGCAAGGATACAATTTTATCTGGTTTAAAATTTTTCAAATAACGCCTTGTTCTTAATCCATAATCTACAGCAATCGTGAAAGCAGATAATTTCTTCCCTATCTTAATATCCAATTCTGTATCACCAATGATGTATAAATGCCGCGATTTAAGAAGTTGAAGACTTTTGTTTGCTTCTTTTGCATGTATAATTTTTTGAAAGAACTTTTTAATTTCCAAATAATCTAGTTGCCAAAGCAGATTTTTTCTATTTTGCCGATTAGTCATTAAAAATATTTGATTTTTTTTATAATTATCCTCAAGGAAATCTTTTGCATATTGATAAAGTCTGTCCAACCTTAAATATTTTTTTTCTTCTATTTTTTCATTGAAAATTTTTCTGTATTTTCCCCTAGCTTTTACTGGACTAATGAACTCAACTTCGGACTTCCCTGACCTTTTAAGATTTATAAATCCCTTTTGAGATATTGGTTTAATTTTAAGAAGAGAACAGCAATCTGAATAAACCTTGTAAAGTCTCTTCGAGGGGTCAATAATTGTACCATCAAAATCGCAAATTATCATAGCCATTTCTTGATGACATTGATTATCTTTTTAGCAGAATCGCCCTTTCCATAATATTGGAGGTGTGTTTTAGATTGTTTAACTCTTTGGATCATATATTTTAAGATAAGTTCACTATCTAAATCCATAATATGATTCCATCCGCTTTCAACTGTCTCGGGCCATTCCGAACTATTTCGTAGAGTTAGACAGGGAATTTTTAACCAATAGGCTTCTTTTTGAATGCCACCAGAATCT
>CAYJQQ010000024.1:7140-9893 GCA_964372285.1 uncultured Gammaproteobacteria bacterium
AACGGCGAAGGTAAAACAAGTTTAGTATTTTTTAGACTTATTTTAATTCGAGAAAGAGCTTTCCTAGTTCTGGGATGGATTGGCAAGATAACCGGTCTATCTAAAGTTTCAAAAATATTAAATATTTGACGAAGACGTTGAAGGTTGTCTGTATTTTCTTGACGATGGACAGTTGCAAAATAGTAACTTTTGGGTTTCAAATTAAATCTTTTCAAAACCAAGTGGTTGGGTTTAATTTTTAAAAAAATATCATACATAACGTCACCTGTATTGTAAACATTTTTGATAATTCCTTCTTTGGATAGACATTTCACTGCGAAAGCTGATGGGCAAAAGAGTAATGAGGAAAGATGGTCAGTTATTACTCTGTTGATTTCTTCAGGCATTGATCGGTCATGACTTCTCATTCCTGCCTCAACGTGGGCAACAGGAATATTGAGTTTTGAGGCTGAAAGGGCACTTGCTAAAGTTGAATTTGTGTCCCCATAAACGATAACTAAATCTGGTTTTTCGTCTATAAGAACTTTCTCACATCTTTCAATAATTTTCCCTGTCTGTTCACCGTATGTTGCAGATCCTACGCCGAGATTATACTTGGGTTTTGGTATTTTAAGCTCATCGAAAAAAGATTTCGAAAGCTCAAAATCATAATGTTGTCCCGTATGAATAATGATATGATTGAAATCTTTATTTAGAAAAGGGTGCAAGGCAGCTAATTTGATAAAATTTGGTCTTGCTCCCACAACAGATATTATTTTTTTCTTCATAGATTGTATTTACCTAAAAGATAATTCTTATAAAGATGCACGTGGTTAATAATTGTTTTACCTACTTTCATCTTGCTTTTTCCGTGTCTATTTCTCCAGTCTACTATTGCAGGTACTTCTGCCAACTTCGCATTTATCTTATTAAGCTTGATTACTATCTCGACGACTGCCGAAAATCCATCTTCCGTAATGAAGTTATCTTTATAGAGTATTTTAAATTTTTTTAAAATTGATCCTCGATAAACACGATAGAAAGAAGAATAAGTTCTAACATTTTTGACTCTAAAGATAAACTTATCCAAAAAATTCGAGATTGTGCTTAAGATTTTTCTGCTATGACTGATGCCTAGAAAAAAACCACCATCAGCAAAAGGGGATGAAAGAATAACATCATAATTCTTTAGGCGCAAAATCATATTTCTTAAGATCTTATAATCAGAACTGTTATCAGCCTCCAATGTGACTACGCTATCATTGGATTTAAGCTTGGGAATTAAATAATTAAATCCATATTTAAAAGCATAACCCGGGCCTTTATTTTTTTCGTATCCTATTCTTAAAACAGGATATTTTTTGGACAATCTTTTAATAATAGCTTTTGTCTGATCCGTTGAGCCGTCATCGACTATGATGATTTTTTTTTCTGATTTTACAGATTTGAAAATTCTTGATAGGAGTAGTTCGAAGTTCTGGCTGTCGTTATACGAAGGAATTAAAAAATAAATCATAATGGATTCTTGATGTGCCAATCAATAGTCTTATCAAGACCAGTTTCCATTGAAACTTTAGGAGTCCAGTCAAGTAATAGTTTTGCTTTTTTAATATCGGGAACTCTTCTTAAAACATCCTCATATTTTTTGCCGGTAAAAGATTTATATTTTACTTTTTTAATCTTGAGCGGTCTGCCGAGAAGCTGAGCAATTAATTGAGCAAGGTCAATTATTGAAATTTCTTTATCGGTTCCTATGTTGATAATCTCTCGAGAAATCTTTTGTAATTCAATCGATTTAATAATTGCTTCAATTACATCATCGATATAAATAAAAGACCTGGTCTGTTTACCATCACCGTGAATTTCAACTGGTTTATCTCTCAAAATTGCATCGATAAAAAGAGACTGTGGTCCTCCCCACCAACTCCGATGCTGACGAGGACCATATACTCCGAATAATCTTAAAATAACAAAAGGTATTTTGTACTGTTCACTATAGGCGAAACAGAGATGTTCATCGAGAATTTTAGATACTGCATATGCCCAACGGGCTACCTCAGTGGATCCCAACAGTAAATCCGAATCTTCTTTAAAGGGAATAGTTGGATTTTTACCATAAACATCTGAGGTTGAAGCAAAAATTACTTTGGATTTATTAATTCGAGCTATCTCTAAAATATTTTCAGTACCCTTGGTATTAACAAGTAACGTGTCGAGTCGATTCCCATATCTGGGAATTTTCACTGCTGCCAGATGGACAATTACATTCACCGACTTAAATGCCTTTGAAATCTTGTGGGAGTTAGTAATATCAGTCTTGTGGAAAGAAAAATTTTTACTACGCTGTAAAGACTTTAAATTATCTTTGTCTCCTTTCGATAAATTATCTGCTCCAATAACAATATAACCTTTGTCAATTAAAGCTTCGCACAAATGGCTTCCAATAAAACCAGCAGCGCCGGTTACTCCGATTGTAGATTGTTTTTTTTGCATAAATTGAGGCTAATTTTACCACATGTCTATAAGTTATAGAAGCTAAATCTTGTAAATTCTGAAAGAATTATTTGTATAGCTAATTTCAAGATCCAATAAACGATTACTGGAACTTACTAAATAATTAAATTTATATTTATCTTTGAGCTTTAAGAAATCTTCTTTATCGAAATAATTATAATTTTCTAAATCTTTAATTACTGAATACCAATTTTGGGCATAGGTAGGGCTATACATAACAACTGCTCCGTCTTTGATATCACCGACAATTGATCTTTGAG
>CAYJQQ010000025.1:0-9565 GCA_964372285.1 uncultured Gammaproteobacteria bacterium
CGACTCACTTACGTTCGCTCGAACAGTGACTATAGTAATTATGTCCCACCTTCAGTTATATATAGTTATAACTAATATTTTTATAGCAAAAGGAAAAATTTGTGCCTAATTATTTCGATTAAACACTTAATCGAAATAATTGTGATAATAATAATTTGACCTCGAGGTTTAAAGATATTATTGTAGCATCTTAATTTGACTTTTAATTTTTTTGTGAGCTAAGGAGATTCTCCCCAGCACTGGATCGAAGATCAGTACGGGGCGCCCTGAAGCAGAATAAATACGGTTCAGGGTTACCCTATACCGTGCTTTGCACTGGTATAGGGTAGACGAACTTTGTGACCCCAAGCGGATTTGAACCGCTGTTTACAGGCTGAGAACCTGCCGTCCTAAACCGCTAGACGATGGGGCCTAAAGAATCCTTCAACATAATTTTCATAGTTCTTTTGCCTTTTGTTGACTTAAAATATTTCTCTCTCCTTTTCGCATCTTTAGATGAAACAAACGCTTCATAAAATATAAAATTTAATCTACCCAGCCTTTTAGTAGAATGAACCCCCTTATTAAAGTGCCTCTCTTATTTTAAGGTCAGCGCTATAATCAACAGACAATTTGCTCATCTCTTTGCTTTTCAAAACATATACATAAAACATTTTTATTTTTTATAGATTGACTTTTGCTTTAGGATTTAGTACTATTTTATCATCAACCCCCTAACAGTACAAGCTAGCACAGAAAGAGGGGTTTATTTTTTGATTAAACTTGTAATTAAAAATTCCGCGTAAATCCGCGCACCATCAGAATAGCATTAATGTAAATCAAAGATTGAATAGCGCTTTAATCCGCGCTTATCCAAGCAAATAAAATTAAACTAAACTTTAAGGTATATGAAAAAATATCAACTTACAAAACAAGGTTTCGAAAATCTACAAGAGGAATACCAAAAACTCAAAAAAGTAAAAAGGACTCACGCCGTACAGAGACTACACGACGCAAGGGCCATGGGTGATCTTTCAGAAAACAGCGAGTATACTGCTGCCAAAGAAGAACTTGCCTTTGTCGAGGGAAGAATACTAGAAATAGAAGAACTTCTTAAAAATGTTGAAATAGTTCAAAATAATTCTCACGGCGGCACGGTAACGCTAGGCAGCCAAGTAACAGTTCAGGTAAATAATCATAAAGAGCTAATCCAAATAGTCGGTGAATTTGAGGTCGATCCTTTGAATAAAAAACTCTCGTCTACTTCACCAATTGGAAAAGCACTTATCAACAGAAAAGTTGGCGAAGAAGTCGAAATCGTAGTCCCAGACGGAAAATTAAAATACAAAATACTTTCGATAAAATGATCAACCCCCAATTCCTTTCTTCAGTATTGAAAATGCTTTGTCGACTTCTTGATCTTCCAAAATAATTGAAAACTCCAAGAAAGTGGAGACAACTTCGATCACATTTATTCCCTCCCAGGTAAGCAATTTAAGAATGGAATAATATACGCCAGGGGTTGGAATTGCCTCTCTAGGCAAACGAATAGTAATCGCCGATAATTTATCAAATTGAGAGACAATCTCCTCACTCTTGATAATCCTTTTTAACTCCGGATAAAGTTCATTGCTTGCAATAATTGTAGTTTCAAAAACTCCCTGCGTTACAGTGACAAAATATTTCTCCTGTTGGTGAATCTTTTTAAAAATAGATTTAAATTTTTCGGCGCTGAAATTAGAGTTAAGTATAGTCACTTCCATAAGGTTTGACCGAATAAGCATGTCTGGTGTCTTATTAAAAATATTAGAATGTTTGGCTTTGACTTTAATTTGCTCTGACATTCTCTTCAATGCCATGACGATAGACCCTTGTGAAACTGGCTTATACAGATCTTTTTCCAGATCTTTCCTCAATATTCGAGCCAAAGCAGAATAATTAAGAACTCCCAGAAGCATAGCTTCATTTAATATCGGAGATTTCTCAACTTTATCCCTTACAGCCTGTGAAATAGTAATCATATTGTTAATATTTTAACAAATTGTGATAAATTTGTAAATAATCGTTAAAAAATTGATTTTATTACTGTTTCGAATAGAATAAGGGTTAAATTACAATTTATTTATATCTCTATGCCAGTACATAAAGCTCGGTGTCCAATTTGCGATGCGAGCTTAACCTTGACAAATCTTGAGGTTTCGGAAATTATAAGCTGTGGTGAATGCAGATCGAGACTGGTCGTACAAGTAATCCAAGCTAGTGGCGTTCAATTAGCTGAAGCACCGGCTGTCGAAGAAGACTGGGGTGAGTAATATGAGAAGAATTGCTCTCCTTCACTCTACTATTCGCGGTGATGAAAAACTAATAATAGAGGCAGCTCGAAAAAGAAATGTGGATATTAAACTGATTGATGTTAGAACTGAGACTCTGGACCCTTACCGTTATCAAAAAGATTTTGAACTTGCTCTGGAGCGATGCGTCTCAACTGTGAAAGGAATGCATGCGACGCGTTTTTATGAGTCGATCGGTATCCCAGTCATAAATTCTAGCCAGGTCGCTACAATCTGTGAAGATAAGTTTCTGACTTCTCTCGCTCTTTTGAAATATAAAGTTCCCACGGTTGAATTCGCTATGGTTTTCACAATAGATGCGGCAATCAAAGCCATTGAAACAATGGGAGGTTTTCCCATCGTCATCAAGCCGGCCCTAGGCTCTTGGGGAAGGCTTTTGGCAAAAATTAACGACCTTGACGCGCTGGAATCGGTGATAGAACACAAAGACGTCTTAGGCTCCCCCCAGCAAAAAGCTTTTTATCTGCAAAAATTTATCAAGAAACCTGATCGAGATATACGAACATTTGTAATCAACGGAAAAACAATCTGTGCCATTTACAGATCTTCTCCACATTGGATTACCAATACAGCCCGTGGCGGGAAAGCAACAAATTGTCCAGTCAGGAAGGAGTTATCTGATATCTCAAAAAAAGCTTCGCAAGCTGTAGGAGGAGGAATTCTCGCCATAGACATTTTTGAAACAGAAGATGGACTAAAAATAAACGAAATCAACCATACGATGGAATTTAAAAATTCAGAAGCTCCAACCGGCGTAAGCATTTCTGGGGCAATTGTTGATTATTGTCTCAAAGTACTTAAAAATCTATGATATCTATCTCTATTTTAGGCGGATCTGGATATGCTGGTGGAGAACTGTTGAGAATTTTACACAACCATCCAAAAGTCATTTTAAAGCAAATCACCTCAAGACAATTTGAAGGTCAACCCCTGACAATTGCTCATCCAAACCTGCGGAAACTAACCGATTTATCTTTTATTCATCCGGACAAATTAGAACCTTGTGATTTACTTTTTGTTGCTCTCCCAAATTGCGAATCGATGAGGCTGATGAAATATTTAATAAAAAAAGCCAAAAAAATTATCGATTTGGGAGCAGATTTTAGACTGCAAAATAAAAGTACATTTGAACGTTGGTATAAACAACCACACCAAGCTCCAGAATTTTTAGGTAAATTTATCTACGGAATCGCAGAACTTCATCGAGATCGGATAAAAAAAGCAAATCATGTTGCCTGCGCCGGATGTGAAGCGACAGTTTCCATATTGGCCCTTTACCCTCTCGTTAAACATCGCCTTATAAAAAGCAAGGTCATTATCGATGGGAAAATGAGCAGCTCTCAAGCTGGACTAAAACCATCTCTTGCAAGTCATCACCCGGAGAGATCAGGAGCTGTGCGATCTTATATGCCAACCGGACACCGCCACGCCGCCGAAATAGAACAAGAGTTGAATTTTGCCGAAGAGAAGCTGGATATTGCTATTTCGGCTACGGCAATAGATATGGTCCGAGGGCTCTTGGTAACAATTCACACTGTACCCAAAAAAAATATAAGCGAAAAAGACATCTGGAAAGCCTATCGAACCGAATATCAAAATGAACCGTTTATTAGAATTGTCAAGCAAAGACAAGGAATCTATCGTTATCCGGAACCAAAAATATTACAGGGGACTAACTATTGCGATATTGGTTTTGAATTGGATAAAACTACAAATCGTATAGTTGTAATTGCAGCAATCGATAACCTTGTTAAAGGTACAGCCGGCCAAGCAGTCCAAGCAATGAATATCATGTATGGCTTTCCCGAAACCATGTCATTAGAATTTCCTGGGTTGCACCCCATTTAAATATGCTTTTAATTAAAGTTGGTGGTGGAAAAACAATCAGTTGGGATTACATCGCTCAAGATTTAGTGAATCTTCTAAAAAAAGAAAAAGTTATCATAGTACACGGGGCAAGCGCCGTAAGAGATGAAATTGCCAAAAAACTAAATCAGCCAACAAAAACAGTAATTTCTCCATCGGGTATAAGTAGCGTCTATACGGATCAAAAAGCTTTAGATATTTTTTTGCTTGTCTATGCCGGGCTGGTTAACAAAAAAATAGTTGCTTTATTGCAGAAACACGGAGTAAACGCTGTTGGACTTTCGGGAGTCGACGGAAAGTTATGGCAGGGAAAAAGAAAACAAAATCTTTATTTTCAAGAAGGTAAAAAGATAAAATTGTTAACCGATAACCTTACGGGAAAAGTAGAAAAAATAAATACGAAACTCATAAAACTTTTATTAAAAAATAATTATATTCCTGTAATTTGTCCGCCCGCAATTAGTTATAACTATGAAATTATTAATACCGACAATGACTTTGCTATTGCCGCGATGATCAGAGCATTAAATATTAAAAAAATAATCTCCTTATTCGAAGCGCCTGGAATGTTAAAAGATCCAAAAAATGAAAAATCCCTTATTCCTGAAATAAAAATTAGTGAAATTGCTGACTATTTAAAATACGCTGATGGCCGAATGAAAAAGAAGTTGCTGGGAGCAAAAAGAGCTTTTGAATACGGCGTCAAAACAATTTATTGGGGAGACGGACGAATTAAAAATCCAATTATAAATGCATTGCATAGAAAGGGCACAATTATCAGTTAATCCTTATCCATTTCGATTAAGTGTTTAATCGAAATGAAGATTATTAATAATATTTAAGTGCTAAATTATTCACTTTTACAAAAAAAGTTTTTGGTCGATACTTATATCAATAGAGGTATTACCTTAGTTTCAGGAAAGGGAGTCTATCTATTTGATGAAAAAGGAAATAAATATCTAGACTTTATGACTAATTATGGAGTAAATATTCTTGGCCATTCACACCCAAAAATAATTAAAGCTTTAAAAGATCAGATTGATAAATTTATAGTTCTCCATTCAAGTTTTGCCAATGATATCAGAATCAAAGCTGCCCAACGGTTGATTAAACGAGTCGGAGGAAATATAAGTCGGGTTTACTTTTCAAATTCGGGTGCAGAAGCGATTGAAGCCGCAATAAAATTTGCAGCCTTTGTTACTGGAAAAAAACATTTCATCTCTTGTAAAAATTCATTCCACGGAAAAACCTTGGGCGCACTTTCCGCAACAGGTGAGGAAAAATACCGCAGTCCTTTCAAACCGCTTTTGTGGGACTTTACTCATATTCCTTATAACGATACTGCAACCCTAGAGAAAAGTATAACCGCGGAAACGGCAGCATTCATTGTAGAACCTATCCAAGGAGAGGCAGGAATTTATATTCCGGACTCTACATTTCTCAAACGGGTAAAAGAAATTTGCGATATGAATAATGTTCTTCTGATCATTGACGAGATTCAGACTGGCTGCGGAAGAACTGGAATATTCCTTGCTTCACAATCGGCCAGCTGGCGGACAAAAATTAATTATGACATTGTCTGCCTAGGTAAAGGCATCGCAGGAGGCATACCAGTTGGAATTACACTTGTTTCAGAAAATATTTCCTTGTTAATAACTAAAGGAATAAATACTTCAACATTCGGAGGCAATCCTTTAGCCTGCGCTGGAATTACCGCAACTCTTGATTTAATAAGCGATGATGTATTAAAACATGTAAACAAGATGGGTAATTATTTTATAAATAAATTAAAAGAAATAAATTCTGATTTGATAAAAGATGTTCGAGGAAAAGGCCTAATGATCGGCATTGAGGTAAGAGAAAAAAGAAATGAAATCTTAAAAATGCTTCAACAGGAATTTGTTTTAGCCATTCCGGCAGGCGAGAACGTCATCCGCTTCCTCCCACCCTATATTATTGAAACAGCACATATTGATGAAGTAGTAAAGAAATTGGGAAAAATTACTATGTCATTCCGCACACATTCGAAAAGTTCAGTGCAAGTTTGATGCGGAATCTATTTAATAGATTCCCACTGGAGTTTACCCCGTATTTTAATACGGGGTGGGAATGACTTTGAAAATAAACTATGTGCCGTTTTTTATTGGTAAAATCAAAAAATCCTATTAAACCGGTTAAACTACTTAAGTCATTTTCTTCAATGGCAAAAAACAGCAAATCTTTCGATGGTGATTGGCAGGGTGATGGTTGGGGAATTGCTTGGAAAAAAAATCATACCTGGCAACTTTTTAAATCAGTTTCGCCTATCTGGGAAAATGAAAAAAAATTTGATGAAATTCCAGAAACAACTATCTTTGCAGTCCATGCTCGCAGTGCGTCCTTTCCCAAGCACAAAAACAATATCGAATACAATCAGCCGTTTATTAACGGATCAAAAGTATTCGTATTCAATGGTTTACTAAAAGGGGTAACTCTCCCTTACCAGACTACCGGAAAAATAGGAGCCCAAAAAATTTGGAATTTACTTCAAGCGGAGTTAAAAAATCACCGACCCAATATCGCTCTAAATAATATAAAAAAATTATTGATTAAATATACAAAAAAAATTCAAGCTCTCAACATTGGTTTGGTAGATTTAGATGAGATCTATTCTCTTAATTATTACACCAAATATCCTGATTATTATAAATTACATTATTATAAAGATAGCTATCTAGAAATGATTTGTTCAGAGTCATTCTGGTGATCCCGACTAAGTCGCGAACATCCAGAATCATTAATTATTAGTTATAATATTAATCGTATTGGTGGTACATTATTCTTCGAGCGAACCGCCGAATTGGGCGGGGAGTCGAGAAGTATTTACAAATTGTTCTCGACAAGCTCGAACAATAACAATATATCCAAGTCGTAATATTAATCATATGAATCAAATAACTTTTGCTGACTGGAAAAAATTGGAATTGCGGGTGGGAAAAATTATAAAAGTTGAGAGAGTTCCTGAAACTGATAAATTATATAAACTGCAAGTGGATGTGGGTGGCGAAAAACCGATTCAAATAGTTACTAGCCTTGTCCCCTACTATAAAGAAGCAGAGCTTCAAGATAAAAAGATCATAGTCTTAGTCAATCTCGCACCGGCAAAGTTTGCCGGTGAAGTTTCGGAAGGAATGCTTTTGTGTGCTGAAAATGAAGACGGAGGCAAATGCGTCCTTTTGACTGTAGAAAAAGATATCGAACCAGGAACCAAAGTTACATGAATTGATCTAATTGACCTAATTTCTAATTGACCTAATCAATGACACAACAACCTAATGATCAAAGAAAAAAATACGATCTAAAAGAAAGAACTGCGAAATTTGGAGAAAAAGTAATAGAATTTTGTAAGAAAATTCCTCTAGGTCCGATAACTGATCCACTAATAACTCAACTTGTTAAAGCTGGCACAAGTACAGGAGCTAACTATTGTGAAGCTGATGATGCAGAAAGTAAGAAAGATTTTAAACATAAAATAGGAGTCTGTAAAAAAGAAACAAGTGAATCTAAACACTTTATTAGAATGGTTGTAACTGCTGTGCCATATCTTAAAGAGGAAGCAAAGGCTCTTTGGCAGGAAGCTAAAGAATTAAATCTTATATTTAACTCGATCTATAAAAAAGTTAAATAGTTTTTATTATTTTGAAATTGGAAATTGATTAGATCAATTAGGTTAATTAGAAATTAGAAATTTTATACATGATCTGGGTTGACCGTATTGCAAAAAAATTAGAAGGTAAAACACAGCACGTCGATGACATGTTTACCCCATCTGGATATGCACACATAGGTTCTCTTCGTGGCCCCATCCTTCATGATGTTGTATATAAAGTTTTAGCTAGCAAAAATAAAAAAACAGTATTCACCTATATATTCAACGATTTTGACCCGATCGATGGCTTACCTCCTAATCTTCAAAAAGATTTTTCACAATATATGGGATATTCCTTAAGACTTGCTCCTTCACCTGATAAAAAATATAAAAGTTTCGCAGAATATTTTGCTGAAGACTTCAAAAAAGTTCTTGAATCGCTTGGTTTAAAGGCAAAATATCTTTCTTCCTGGGATATGCATCACGAAGGAAAATTTAACGAAGTCATAAAAATTGCGCTCGATAATAAAGATAAAATACTAGAAATTTATAGAAAAGTAGCCGGTTATCAAAAAAAAGCCGCGAATTGGTATCCTCTACAGGTCATTTGTCCAAAATGCAACAGATTGGGTACAACAAAAGTAACTGCATGGGATGGTAAAGTCGTTACTTTTACTTGTGAACCAAATTTAGTTACCTGGGCAAAGGGATGTGGATACAACGGAACTATTTCACCTTTTAACGGAAACGGCAAATTACCCTGGAAAGTTGACTGGCCGGCTCATTGGAAAGTTCTGGGAGTAACATTTGAAGGAGCGGGTAAAGACCACGCCAGCCGCGGCGGCTCCTATGATATTGCGTTTGAGTTATGCAAGGAGGTCTTTAACTATCCCAAACCTTTTTATTTTCCTTATGAATTTTTCCTGTTTGGCGGGAAAAAAATGTCATCATCCAAAGGCGTTGGCTTAAAAGCTAGAGATTTAACAAATATATTACCACCGGATTTGGCCAGATTCTTAATCATCAGACTGTCTCCGGAAAAAACGCTTGAATTTAATCCCAATGGCGATGCTATTCCTAATTTGTTCGACGATTATGATCGATGTATGAATGCCTATTTTTTAAAATTAGAGAATAAAATACCTGAAAAAAAAGCAGGGGAAGTTATTCTCGACTTCGCTCGAATAATAGAACTGTCAGAAGTAAATCCCTTGCCAAAAAAAAGATTATTTCTTCCCCGCTTTAGAACAATTGCTAATTTATTAAAAGCAAAAAATGAAAATCTTACTGGCTTTTTTGAAAAACTAAAAAAAGACAAACTTACAAACGAGGAAAAAGAAATTTTAGATGAAAGAATCAAATACGCAAAAATTTATCTGGAAAATTACGCAGAAGATAAATTAGTTTCTCCAAATAAGTCTTATAAGACTAATTTGTCTCAAAAACAACTCGACTTCCTAAAAATCTTAACTGGAAATCTTAAAAAGGCTGTAGACGGTCGAGATCAAATTCAAAAAGTCATATTCGATTCAATCAAGAAAAGCGGTCTTGATGCTAAAGCCGCATTTCAAGCTTTTTATTTAGCTCTAACCGGCAAACCCTTCGGCCCCAAAGCAGCGGATTTGATTTTGCAGATCGGAGTTGAAAATGTACTGAAAAGATTATAAAAATTACTTTCTTCTTTTTGCTCTCTCACGAAGTGTGGGATATAAAAGAATTGCTGTTATAAGTAGAGCAACAG
>CAYJQQ010000026.1:0-3291 GCA_964372285.1 uncultured Gammaproteobacteria bacterium
AATAATTTTTCTCGTGCTTTTTCTTTTGATCTAAAAAGCTTTAAAAAAGCTTGATAAGTTTCACGAACTTCGTAAGGAAAAATTACCCAGGCGTCGGTTTTTTTTGCCCAAAAGTCTGGGAGAGGTTTGGTTTTTGACTTAACATATAAGGCCAGGCTAAAAATTTTTTTGACACGAAAATTTTTGAAATAAGTGAGAGCTCGCTTAAGGGTGCCCCCGGAATCGCCTATTTCATCTAGCAATAGAATTGATTGATTGTTGAAATGGGTTGAAGGAACCTCGGTAATCGTGACATATTTTTTCTGTTTTAAGCTTTGATAAGATTCGATTGTAATATGGGATATGGGTATTGATAAAAGATCGGAAAGTATGCGTGCTACAACCAAACCCCCCCGAGAAATGGCCACGATTTTATCAAATTTGATATGTTTTATTCTGTTGGCTAACGCAATGCAATCTCTTTCATACTCCTGCCAGGAAATTTTATGAAATTTCATATAGACGTTATCAACCTTAAAAAGAATTTTTTAAGATTTGCTTCTTGATTTTTCGCTTCAAGTAGGACTTCATGGTGATCGTGTTTGACAAATGCCAAGTTGCTGACCATTGATAACCCTAGTACTTCCATCCTCAAGTGATTAGCCAGGATGACTTCAGGCACGGTACTCATCCCAACGACATCTGCTCCTAAAAATCGCAAAGCCATTTTGTCGGCAAAAGTTTCATAATGGGGGCCTTTCATATAGACATAAACTCCTTTTTGAAAAGAGATATCTGTTTCAGAGGCTGATTTTTCTGCCGACTTGATTAATTTTTGGTTAAAAGGCTGGGAAAGATCCTGGAATTTTGGACCGAGCAAAGGGCCTTGACAAAAAAGAGTTATGATATCAGATAAAATCACCAGATCTCCTACAGAATATTTTGGATTTAAGGCACCGCAAGCTGCGGTGATAATTATTTCTTTTATTTTATGATCATCTAGAAAGCGGACTGTTTTCACTGCCTCCGAAGAAGAATAACCCTCATAAGTATGAAATCTGCCAGAGAGAATGATCAGTTTTTTTCCGAAAAGATTTCCTTCGATGACTTTTCCGCTATGGCCGGAAACGGTTGTCGAATGCCCGAATATTTTTTCGTATGAGATTTCTTTTTTATCCTGTAAATCTTTTATAATCCCTCCCCAACCGCTTCCAAGAATAAGACCAATCGGTGAATTCATTTACAAATTATACCCCACAAGAACTTTTTTAAATAGTAGAATTGTAAAGTGAAATCCTCCTTAAAGATTATTTTTTTTCTCTTGATTTTTTTCCATCTTGGTTCAGCGGTTTGGGCTCAAGAGCAGATCCAAAGTTTTGACTCACAGATTATCATCAATCAAGACGGCACGATAAATGTAGAGGAGAGGATCGTCTACGATTTTTCTAACCTTGAACGGCACGGAATTTATCGAGATATCCCATATATAAAGAAAAATGAAGCAGGTAAAAAATTTAGATTAGACTTTACAAGTGTTTCAGTACGCGACGAGGACGGAAATTCATATCAATTTAAAAAAACTGCTGAAAACGGCAAACTAAGGCTTAAAGTCGGAGATCCAAATAAGACGATAACAGGCGTTTACACCTATATTATCCGTTTTCAAGTCTCTGGCGCCCTCACTTATTTTTCCGATCACGACGAGCTATACTGGAATGTCACTGGCAATGATTGGACTGTCCCAATAGCCCAATTCACCTCGGGAGTGGGTCTGCCTATTGAGATAGGCCAAAGTGATATTTCCGCAATTTGTTATACAGGTTACGAAGCAAGTACAGCCAAAAATTGCGCCTATGAAATAAAAGATTCTTTGGTCAATTTCCAATCGCAAAATGAGCTTAACCCAAGGGAAGGCCTTACGATCGTAGTTAAATTTCCCAAAAATATTGTTTCGGTTTTAGAACCGAAACCATATGTTACATTTTGGGAAACATTTTTGGGTAAATTCGTACTCGGACTATTAATTGTTGCGGCATTTACATGGTATGTCGTCTATCCGATTAAAATTCCTTTAAAGTGGTTGAGAGAGGGCCGTGATCCGCAAACGCACGGAACTGGGTCTGCTCGCGCTTGGTTTGAACCGCCTAAGACAAGGGAAGGAAGAGCGCTCACTCCTGAGGAAACAGGAGCTTTAGTCGACGAGCGAGCCGATATGGAAGATGTTTCAGGTATGATTGTCTATCTTGCTCAAAAGGGATATTTGAAGATAGAAGAGCGGCAGAAAGGCCATTTCTACTTTAAAAAACGGAAAGAATTCGCTGCTGATGAAAATCTGCTCTCTTTTGAGAGGACTTTTTTGGCTGAACTTTTTGAAAAAAGTGACGAATTTCGAATTCAAAAAAGTAAACTTTATGATGCGGTTGAGAATGTCAAAACCAGCATATATAAAAAACTTGTATCTGAAAGATTTTTCCCAGAAAATCCAAATAAGGTCCGCTCATTCTATACTCTAATCGGTGGCTTTGCTTTAGCAACATTGAATATTGCTTTAGCCTTTTCGGCCTTTTTCTTTGGCAGAAATATGCCGCGCAAGACCGTATTAGGAGTCGAGGCTACAAATATAGCAAAATCATTGCGCAATTTTCTCTCTTCACAGGAAAGGCAACTTGAATTTCAAGCAAAAAATCAGATGATGTTTGAGAAGCTATTGCCTTATGCTATTGTTTTTGGAGTAGAAAAAATCTGGGCGGAGAGATTTAAAGATTTAGATTTGAAGCCACCCGATTGGTACAGTGGCTATGGAACAACAAGATTCAACAGTGTGTATTTTACCAACAGCCTCAACTCATCTTTTTCAAGTTTGCGTTCGGCAGCAACACCCACTTCCAGCTCTTCTGGCTTTAGCAGCGGCTTTTCCGGAGGTTCATCTGGCGGCGGAGGCGGTGGAGGCGGTGGTGGATCTTGGTGATAGTTAATAGTACATAGTACACCCGTCGGGTGTACAGGCACAAAATTTGTAAATTTTTAGTTGGAATTATTACAAATAAGCTGATAAAATATTATTCACACAGCTCCCGTAGTTCAACCCCGAAGAACTCTTACCGCCTCGCGAGGTCGGAGTTTATCCCGATGAATATCGGGATACTCGCCTCGGAGGAGCGAGTCTACGGGGCGGGCGGATAGATCTCGTAGCTCAATTGGATAGAGCACTGGGTTGCGGACCCAGAGATTGGAGGTTCGAGTCCTCTCGAGATCGCTACCGATGGCAGTATTGGGGGACGTGGTGAAATGGTATCATAAGGGTCTCCAAAA
>CAYJQQ010000026.1:3301-9517 GCA_964372285.1 uncultured Gammaproteobacteria bacterium
TTTGCGGAACCATCGATCCCAGTTCAATTCTGGGTGGGCGCACAGGAAAAATGATGGCAGCTTGCCCTGAACTTCGTTCTAGTTCATGGCAATTCTGCCCGGGAGCACTTAGGGGACGTGGTGAAATGGTATCATAAGGGTCTCCAAAACCTTTGTTCTCCGTTCAACTCGGAGCGTCCCTGCTGAAAATTTACTAGATACTTCTGGGGCAAAAGATCCGTTGGGGGTTCGATTCCCTCCGCCCTTGCAATAAAACTTCATTAAAGCTTAAAAAATTCTTTTAATTTACGGATGAGAATAGTGAAAAATGATGGTTGAGATTTTCCAAGAATAATATCTCTACTAATGTCTATTTTTCCATCAGATCCTGCTCTTATACTCACTGATGTATAGCCCTTTTTGCTAAAAAGAATTGACTCATCATCTAAAATCGGCAGTATATAATAACCGTCTTTGCTTCTTGTTTTTCTTATTTTTCCTTTTACGTCAACATCATCTACGGGCTTACCAGATTCGTCTCTGATCATCCCGGATGTATTTAACGGTTTAAAATACTTTGACACAACCGCTACAACTTCCCGTGGTGAATCATCTTTATCCCACAGTTGGGTGCTGCTATCTTTGTTTGTCCAATAATTAATTCCGATAACTTCGGGTACCAATATTAATTTTTTAAAAGCATCCTCGACCCAACCGGCTTGTTCCTGCTCCGACAAATTTCCATGAATATCTGGTATAGGAGCCCCGAACTCGCCCAAAACTATTCTAGCATTCCTCTCATGGACGAGATTTTTTACATCAGCAACAAGTCTGTCAGAAAGATTTACATAATGATCAATTGTTATAACTTCGTCAAGGTCAGCCACAGTTTTTTTGTCCATGATAAGTTGAGCAACGTCGCCGTTCAGGGAAAAGTAATTGCTTGCAACTTTTTTTCCAATGTCGCTAAACGATTGTTTTGTCAACCTATATTCTTCAATAAGAAAATTTCTAAATCCCGTCACATCTCCAGTTGTTCTTGGATCTCCTGGTCCGCCATTCTCGCATTCCGGACAGGAAGTAAAAATATCGCCGTCCTCAAACAAATTCGGGTTTTCTAAAATAAAAAACTCGGTTTTTTCTAGATGAATTTCTCGGTCATTAAACTTTGGGTATCCAAACCAGCCTTCCCAGCCAGACCAGTTTCCTCTAAACCAGACTTTCAAGCCGTATCTTCTTGCCGCACTAACCCATCTTTTTAGATAAGGACGGAATTCTTCATCGTAGGGTGTGCCTATGGCTACATGGGTCGCTCCGACTTCAGCTATATTCTTAACTTGGGCATTTATTTCTTCCTGAAATTTTAAATCTTTTAGTTTTTGGCGAGCTAAATCTCTTGAATATTTCATCGTATCTATTGATTGAATTTGGAAGAAGCGTTCACGTGAAATTACTGGCATTGCTAAAATTAAGAATAAGCAGAAAGATATTATTGTTTTTTTTAACATATGGGTAAAATTAACCTAATTATTCTAATTGATCTAATTTCTAATCAATTCCTAAATCCTAATTTCAAAATTTGGAAATTGTGAATTATTTAGGTTAATTAGGTCAATTAGAAATTAGAAATTTTTAGTTGATTCTTCGAAATATTAGTATTTGTGGCGATGTATAGACTTTTTCAAAAGATTTAAATAGCCTTCCTTGAACATTCTTTTTATCGTAAATAGCTTTCCAAACGTCGTCCTCTTTCTGCATTATTATCCACCTGGCGTATCTCTCCGGTGCAACCAGCGATTCTTCCCAGTAAGGTTTATTTCCGATGTATATAACGCTCTGCATCGGTATACCGCTTCTGATTATGCTCAAAGTCCGCGCATAGTCGTCTAAAAGCACAAGGCCATTGTCATAATTTTTCTGCATAAAATATTCGGCGTCCGGCCTTTTGGCTCTTGATAGTCCTTCAGTGCCGTCGGCCAGCGTGATAATTTTAGAATAACTGATGAGATAGAGGGCAAATTGAACTAGTAAAAGAAAAATAAGCAACCCTTTTGAATTTAGACTTTTTACCCATGTATCAGTCCCGACGTAACGTCGGGAGGATACGGGGTTTCGCGCTTGGAAACCCTGTTTGGGCAGATGCCCCGAGCGTGAGCTCGGGGAGCGCTTAACTTCGCGGAAAATATAGGCAAAAAATAGAGATAATACAGGGATCATCAAAACGCCATATCGAACATTGAATAATCTCCACTCAAAAGAGCTAGGAGTTAGATGGGGTATAAAAATGACAGACTGTCCGACAAAAAGAGTGAAGACGTTAAAGATAACAGGTACAAGAAGGATAAAGGCTATAAAATAGCGATTGAGCTCTCTTTTTTCTTTTAAAAATAGAATCAGACCAATAACTGCTGTGAAAAATATTATTACTCCGGCGTTACTCATCGAAGTCACTAAATAATAAGCCAAAGCTATGGGTAAGTTTCTAAAGGCTGGCAATTCCCCGCGTCTTAACCATTCCTGCTGTTGGCTGCGAGCCGAGAACTGACTGTTGGTGAAATAGAAGGGATCGCCTAAAATTAGTAAGTCCCAAGTCATCCAGATAAGGATTCCAAAAAAAGCCAGCGTAGAGAAGAGTATCAATCTTCCCTCGATTTTGGCAAAATTCTCTCTCTTGCGGAAGTTTAAAAGCAGGATAGTCAAGGCTTCTAAAAGCACCAAAAACCACCCGTCATAGCGAGTCAATACAGCGCAAAATCCAAAAAAGGCAGATAAAAGCAAGGCGGGTAAGTCGTTATCGTTTATTATGTATTTGATAAAAAAGTAGGATGACAGGATAAAAAAGGCCACGAGCGGAAGTTCGGTCATAGGCGTTGACTGTAGATACAAGATGTTTGGATTGATAGCAAAGACTAAAAAAGCAATAAAAGAGACAGATTTACTTTTAGTAATCAGATGAGTCAGCTTGTAAAGAAAGATCGAACTCACAATAAATGCAGCGCCAGAGACGATTGAGCCTGCCAAGCCGGTTCTCCATAAAGGATCAAAATATACAAACGGGATCATCAAGATGTGGGGAACAGGAAGCCAGATGCCTCCCAGTTGGGCAAAGCCGGGAGTAATAGAGTGAACCACTCTTTTGGCGATATTTAGGTGAGACTCTGCATCGCCGTAAGAAACAATCAGATCTTTAGCTAAAAAATAAATAGTCGATACAACCGCTAGAAATATAGAAAGCACGAGCACAGCTTTTAGAGGAGATATATCTGTAATCCATTTTTTAATTTTTTCGATCATCTCAAGCGGTATTTCTAGGTCGATTTTCATTTTTTCTCAAATTTGGGGGCAATAAATAAAAGGTAAAAAACAATCAGAAGAAGAGGGATATAGATCGCCAGAAAATACTTCTGCAGAGTAAGGTATTTTGCAGCAAACTCGTTAAAAATAAAGCTTCCGCTTTTTCCGTCGATAAAATAGTCCCAGTTGAGCAAAAAGTTGTACTTCATCTTTAAGAAATCTGCCTCGACTTTGGGCGGTACTTGACTGGTTGTGAGAGCCCCTAGCAGCGCGATAAAGGATGAATAGGCAAAAAGAATTAAAGTGGAAATTTTACTTAATAGAAGTCTTTTAGCTTTCGTTAGCCAGGCGCAGACGAAAATTGAGAGTATGGCCATGGAAGGAATAAGGTATCTTGGTCCGTAGGCCCAGCCTCCCCAGGGATCGCCCCAGCTGCTATATAAAAATATATTCACAGCTATAAAAAACAAAAATGAAATAATTTCAGCGCTTGACTTAGGAGCTAAAGCAATTATTCCCAATATAGCCAGAATAAATATCGGAGCATATAAAAATATGCCTCTGTCTCGGGAAAAAAGAAGTATGGCCAGCCCTCGCGGCATATTTTCTTCTTTAAAAAATCCAGAGACACTTTTTTTATTGGCAAGAGTCTTGATTTTCTCTTCGCGGCTTTTAGAAATCAATAATTTTTCTTTTTGGATTTGTTTGTAACCTTCGATTTCGGCGCTCAATTTTTTCCAGTCGCCAAAATGGACATAGTTGTAGTAGCCATGGATAAACATAATGCTGATAAAAGCAATTGAAGTTATAAGATAGGAAGACCTCCAGACAATTTTAACCTTTTGACTACCTATATTTATTAAAAAAGACGAGATCAAAAAAAATAGCATCACAGGTAACATGAGTATTGCATTTGGATAGTCGACAAAAATGGAATAGCCAATGACTGTCCAGACGTATAATGCCCATAGCCATTCATGTTTTTTGCCCTGCCTATATTTCCAGATTGCATAAAAGGACGAGAGAATAAAAAAAGTTGTGACCTGATGTTGATAGAGAGTGATGGCATAACTCCAAGCTGTTGAGCCAAAACCGAATAAAAATGAGGCGAGCAGAGACGCCCAGGTAGGCAATCTAAAAATATTCCTGGCAATAAGATAGATAACCAATAAATTTAAAGAAGCAAAAATAGCTATGGTGGAGAAAGTAAAAACCTGGGCGAAGTTGTAATTTTTTCCTATAAGGTAAAGCGGCAGGGCCAATATCGATACTCCAGGACCGAAATAGATATAATATTTCCCGCCGTGTACTCCCACATCCGGTGCAGCTACTTCTCCCAATTCATTAGATAAAGCAAAACTTTTGTTTTCAGCCAGAGAATAGACAAGAATATATCGCCCGCGTTCAGGAGACAGTTCAAGCGGTTTGGTGGCTTTGCTCAAGTTTTCTTTGATAGCCAGAGGCGTTGGATTGCCAGGAACACCTTTTAATGTCAAAAGGTAAAAAAACGACCCAACAATAAACAAAGTTACCAGTATAATTAGATTTTTCATTTCAATATCTTTGTCGACTGGGAAGGACTCCACAAATTAGTAAATTCCGGAGTAAATAGTTTATATATTTTGCTTGAGAGACTTATGAAAATATAGGCAATCATATATATCGGATTCAAATAAATTCCTTTTATTAAAAATGTCCATAACCATTTCTTTGGATATTGATAACTCTTGACCAACATCTCTTGCGAGAAATATTTTTCTAACTGATCTTTGCCTTTATAAAAACGCGAGGATTTTTTGGCATAGTCCCAAAAGTTTGCCGGGCTTTTGTATAGAACAACGGCAGCTGGCCTGTCTAAAGTTTTTAATTTTTTTTTCTTAGAATAAAGATAGATATAGGCATCTTCAGGGACGTTGCTCGGCCAGGAGAAATTCTGGAACCTTGATCTAACCAAAGCCTTGCCGCTTCCGCAAAAATATAGACTATCTGGAGATAATCTTCTTAACATGTTTTCTTTTAGCGATTCGACAAATATCAGCATTTTCCCGAAAAAAGCTCCTTCAGAAGCGGGGACGGGAAATGACGATCCATAGGTCAGACTGACGTTTGGATCTTGTCTGAAAGGTTCAATCAGTTGCGCAAGATAGGAGTCATTTTTTAAGATTGTGTCCGCTTCCAAAAATACAATGATATCAGTAGTGGTTTGTTTCAGAATATTATTGTAACGCACATTTTGTCCCCTTCTTACTTTACCTTCTACTAAGGCAATCCTTTTATCTTTAATTGCTTTTATTTTATCTACGGTTTTATCTGTGGACGCATCCGAGACTACTATAATTTCTTTAATGCAGAAGCCTTTTTCCCTTTGTTTAAGGATAGAGATTAAATGTTTCCTAATATTATTTTCCTCGTTAAAAGCAGTTACCCCAATCGAAACTGTCAAGAGATTTTTCATGTCATATTATACCAAATTTATCCTATAATAGTGGAGAAAATTGGAGCAGTTTTCTCTGAGGAATATATCGATTAAAAGAAAAAGGCAATCTAGGTGTAATAATATTGAGACTTGAAGATCAAACAGTAAAATCTGTAATTAGTAGATTGAAAAGATTTTTTAAAAAGGAGTCAATAGATATTGAGCTTAATAAACAACTTGTAATTTTAGAAAAAAATTAAATTAGAACAGGACTTACGCGCTTATTTTAGATGTAGGTTGTCATTTCGCGAAGCCAAGTCGGACTTGGCGAAGGCGAGAAATCCCCAGACAATTGAATTAAAATGGGTAATGGGATTTCTCACCCCGATTAAATCGGGGTTCGAAAAGACACCGCGTAAGTTCTGTTAGAATTGATTAATATTGTTAGACACCCGGAGGACAAAACGACTTCAAGGATACCACATATATTTCGATTAAACGCAAATAATAGCAAAATTACCAATTTC
>CAYJQQ010000027.1:0-5802 GCA_964372285.1 uncultured Gammaproteobacteria bacterium
AAAGCGGGGAGCAGGAATCTATATAGATTCCGTGTCAAGCACGCAATGACAAGGAAATGCACGTTTTGTCAAAGAGTGTGAACTCTTACATAGTTTTTTTATACTAAAGGAATTATATCACTTTCTTTTTATCGTGTAAATGTAAGGGTAGTATAAGAAAGCGGCCGGAGGGTCGTCTAGTATGATCTTTTGGAACTCTAGATAAAGTTTCTTCCTTTCTTCAATAGAGTTAGTATTCCTTCCGTCTTCTAAGAGCTTATCGATTTTAACATTTTTATAGCTGCCAAGATTCCCCTGGGTTTGAGTGGAGTGCCAGAAGAAATACTGGTCGGGGTCTGACGGGACATTCCAAAAAGCTAAGAAAAAGTCAAAGTCATTCGGCCTTTCTGAAGAAATAATCTCCAAATTAATCTTAAGTCCGACGCTCTTGAGATCTTTTACAATTTGTTCAGCATCGTTAAGATAATCATAATAAGTTTTTAAATTTAATTGGGCCGACTCACTCGCAGCACTTGACTTCTTCAAAATTTTTTCTGCAGTAATCTGGTCAAAAATTGAGTTTTTAAGGTTGAGGCTGTATGCCCACGAGGCAGGGCTGATCGGGCCGAGGGCCATCTCGCCGAAATTTTTAAATTGATCTTTGTTAATAGCCATAATCAGAGCCTGCCTGACATCTTTTTCTTTAAAAAATTCATTGTCCAGATTAAAAAAAAGTGTCAGCAGCCTGGTGTAATCTACCGATTTTGTCACGGAGGAATTTCTCCACTTTTTAAAAATATCCGAGATGCTTTTTTTTGTAATAACCATCTGATTGATTTCACCCGCCTTATATGCATTGATAAGTTCCGACTCTGTTTTGTAAAACTTGTAGACTAGGAACGGAAGCCCTTTCTTATTAGGGCTTAAAGAAAGCTCGCTGATCGATCCGAAACGCAGCTTTGATCTGTCGACATTATATAAACCCGCAACGCCCAGAAGAGGGAATTTAACGATAGGTTTTTTGAGATAGGTAGGAAAAATGGGAAGAGGCGTTTTCAGCATAAAATGGATCGTTTTATCGTCGATAACTTTAGTCTCTATATCTCTGAAGCGATAGGGAATGTCGTAGGCGCTGAATTTTTTTCCATTGGTCCAGATAAGCCCGTCTCTTATGTGAAATCTATATTCTTTCCCGTCTTGCCTAACTTCCCAGGTAGAGGCAACTGCCGGCGTAAACTCTCCCTTTTCATTAATAAATAACAGACCATTGGATATTTTGCTGGATATTTCGTCGGGTATATTATTGTAATCATAGTTTCCAATCAACCCAATGACAGCCTTTTTCGTCAGCAAAAATGTCTGGATATAGGGAGAGAAAGTGATGAGCCCGATTATAATCAGAAAGCTAGTTAAAAAGCTTAAGGCTATTATGCGGATATGCTTCTTTGCGAATTCCAACATTAACCAGTAATAGTAGCGAAAAGTTTTCTTTGCAGTTGTCACTTCTTAAGTTGCACACCCTGGGTGTGAATATTATTTAATGAACAAATTAATTACAGAGACAATGAAGAAAAGTATAATTAAAAAAACAGTCAGCCGAAGAGTGAATTTTTCGATACCTCTTCTGGTTTGAAACAGTTCACCGCCACCGCCCCAGGCGCTGCCTAAGCCTGCTCCGCGCCCTTGAATCAAAATAAGTGCCACAACGAGAATGCTTAAGATAATATTAATGAGAAGTAAGACGTTTTTCATAAGACTGCCTCCAGAAAGTTAATTATAAATGATAATGAAATAGAGGAGAAAAGAATGTTCAGTAGATAATCTACCTGAAATGATTTTATGCTTATGCCGTAAAATGCAAGCCCCGGGAAGTCCCAAGGTTTGATCTGAACGAGCGAAAAACGAGTGATAAATATGTAAAACAGGATGAAATAAATTAGTGTAGAAAGCAGTCCTAGGGTAAGAAGGTTGATCGGCAGCAAGATAATTTTGCTTATCGGTATGACCAAATAGTAAAAAAAGGCGACTAAAAGGATGGTTCGAACAAAAATATGGGGGTTAAAATTAACTTTGAATCCCGCGTTCCAAAGCGAGGTCAGATAGAGAGCAACTGCGGAAAAAATAAGCATGCGGGTTATTCGCTTCATATATTTTTTACCAATTTACAAATTATTACGAATATACGAATTCGTATATGCGTACTATTCGTAATTTCGCAGAATTGTATCTCTATTCATTATATCATCATTCTTTTTTTTCTTAAAAGCAGATGGTATTTTCGGGCGAAGCGGTGAGCTTCGTCACGCAGCGCTCTGACCAAATTAAAACCTAAATTGTTCAAAGACGGTCGGGCAGTGATAAGCTTGTCTGGGGCGCTGATGACAATTCGATCCGGATGTTTTGCTATTCCGATTAACGGAATAGACTCGCCCAGATTTGATAAAATCTTTTTCACCAGAAGGACTTGAGGTGTTCCACCGTCTACAATGATCAAATTCGGTTTATGCCAATTTTGGCGAAATCTGCGCAAAAAAATTTCATCCAGCATTGCAAAATCTGATTTTATTTTTCGACTCTTGATGCGGAAGCGCTTATACTCTGATTTGTCCGGCATTCCGTCCGAGAAAACAACCATAGAAGCTGTAGCCTCTTTTTGAAAAAGATTGCTTACGTCGTAGCATTCGATGCGCTGGAGCGTTTGTAACCTGCTAAAATACACTTTTAAAGCGTCTAATAGTTCATTGAGAGCTTCTGATGATCGATTAAAATGTATCGATATATCAGATGAGAACTTTGTCTGATAAATTAGTCGTTCAAAGCGCTGAATTTTATCCCTTAATTTAAGAGCTTCTTCATAGAGCTGATTCTTGGTGAGCTGTTTAAGCATTTTATAGGATTTTTTCAGAGCAAGTTCCACATCACCTTGCAAAATTCGGATCAGCTGTTTGATATTAAAGCGATAATCTCTTTTGAGCTTTGTCTTTATTTTTTTATCGACGGTGTTGGCAATTTCGCTTGGACAGGGTTTGCAGAGACCTATTTTTGAGTAAAAACATGGTCTTTTAGAGACTTTTTTTTGCCTGCAAAAAGGGAAGATTTTTCGGGTTCTTCTTAAAATTTCTTCTGCATCTTTCTCTGATGGGAAAGGTCCAAAATAAAGTGATCTGCCGTCATTTTCTCTGCGCACCGTATAAAGCTTAGGAAACTCTTCCTTAATGCTGATCTTGATATAGAGATAGCTTTTGTTATCTTTCCAGCGTAGATTGTATTTCGGCTGATATTTTTGGATAAGCGACGACTCTAAAAGAAGAGCCTTGAACTCGGAATCGGTGAGAAAACACTCTATCTTATCGCTATTTTTTACAATCAGGTCTTCCTTTGGGTCGAGCTTGGCATTTTCAAGGTGGGAAAGGAGCCTTGCCTTAAGCGAAACAGCTTTGCCGATGTAGAGTATTTCTTGATTTTTCTTAAAAAGGTAGACGCCGGTTGAAGAAGGTGCTAAAAGTACACCTTTTTTATCTGCAGATACTGTTTTTGAAGATTGAAAATTTCTCATACCTAGGAAATTCTAGCAAAAGGCTTGCGGACGAAGATAGTAAGCGAAATTAAAACCAGAATGACAAATAGACTCAACGAAATTTTTAGAACGAGTTCGTAATAGAACGGGATTATATTTAATTTTGTTTGGACGGATTGACCATCGGGAAAAAGTATACTCAAGCTGCCGCTGGATTTTTTATTTTTTTCTTTAGCTTTAAAAGACAGGATAAACACTTTCTTTTCGTAAGGAGCCAGAGGAGATAGATAGAGCGAGGCAGGATCTACCTGAAGGTTTGCACTGTCAACCGGAATATTTTTACCCCAATAGTAGGCATTTCCAGTATTTGTCAGCTCTATTTTAGCTTGATAGGTTTGGCTATCGTTGATCTGTTTGGGAAAAGATGAATGGTTTAGCTTAAATGACAGTCTTTCACTGGGTATGATATTTGTCGCAGTTATCGAGATGTCACGCGAGTCTTGGATTTTATAAGTGCCGGCGGGTAAAGGGTATTCTGGATCTTTGCCATGAATGACAAAGGCGATATGGTTGAGGTCGAAGGAAGAAAAGTAATCGATGCCGGACGTATTCTCCCAGGTCGGATCGACAGGAACCCAAAAATCCGACTGAACGTCATAGTATTCCGGCCAGGAATGAAGAATGTCGGATACGAGCGACAAAGGCCTCAATTGAGGATCTTGAGAAAAACCGTAGCCCTCTATTTCTCTTGAGTATATGCCTTTACTTCGGGCAATGGCAATAAATAGGTCGGTGAATTCCATACATACTGCCTTTTCCGGATTCTTTAGAACCTCGTCTGCTCCGAGCCTTTTATTGCCCGCTTTAATTTTATTGTAGTCATATTTCAACTTATTTGTGACGAAATTATAAACGTCTTCTATATTGAGAGGAATATCGGCGGTCAGATTTTTCTCCGAGATTTTCCAGAACTTGGGCTCGGCTAAAAGATACTTTTTCTGCGAAAGAAATTTATTTCGTATTTGAGAAACCATGTCTTGCCTCAACTTGGAAAAAACCGCAATTGTTCCGGTAAAAAGTATTGTTTTTGCTTCGGTAGGGTTAAGATAATATCTTCCCAGATAATTGCTGTCTTCGTCGACTAAAATTTTGTCAGGCGGAGGACTAATTTTATCCAGATATATTTTTTGCCAGAGAGTATCTGGCGGAAAAGCGATATCAGTATAGACGGGAACAAGCTTGTTATTTTTTATCCGATAGGCGAGTTCGGTTTTATAATACTGTGTGTCTCCAAATACAGCATAGACTGTTTTTGTAGAGGGATTGTTCCAAATTACTGTGTTGCCGGATACGGTATCGGGTTTCGGTTTTGAGATGGATATTTTCTTATCGCTGTTTTCAGGCAGATGAACAATAATTTTATAGTCGCCTTGCTTTTTATTCTCGATAGTCGGAATGATCACTTCCCAGACATTTCCATTGACGCTAAACAAATTTTCCTGATTAAATTCAAGATTTAGGTTGTTAACGGAGTTTTTTCCGGTATTGGGGCTGGAAAATTCCAGGGTTATCTTAGTAAATTCTTGAGTCAGATCGACTTGAGGAGTAAGGCTGCCACGATCGTCAGAAACTTTTAAATCCCTGACGGTGAATGATTTTGGAAATCCGATCGAGAATTGTTTAACATATAGATCGGAGCGAAAATTAGTTATCTTAACATTAAAGTTTACTTTAGTCTTCAGCCTGTTTTCGCTTTCGCTTAAAAAGTACTCGACCTGGTAGTCGTTGCGGAAGTCTTGGGCGAGCGTTACAGGCACTAAAATATAAAAAATAAAAAATACGAGTAAAAAATTAAATTTTATAAATTTTAAATGAAGTTTTTCTTTTTTCATTTTAACTTTTTAATTTGTTTAGATAACTTCCAGTATAAGATTTTTTTTCCTTAAGAATTCCTTGCAATTCTCCTTGATAGACTAAATAACCTCCCTTGTCACCTCCCTCCGGGCCCAGATCGATGATGTATTGGCAGTTTTTGATGACGTCTAAGTTGTGTTCGATGACTACGACGGTATTTCCTCGCTCAACCAGTTCTCTAAGAGTCCGAAGAAGCCTTTCGATATCGTAAAAGTGCAGCCCGGTGGTGGGTTCGTCCAGGATGTACATCGTATTGCCCGTCTCTCGTTTTGACAACTCGTGGGCGAGTTTGATTCGCTGGGCCTCGCCGCCCGAAAAGGTCGGCGCCGCTTGGCCAAGTTCGACATAGCCCAGACCTACATTTTTTAAAAAAATCAGTTTTTGATATATCT
>CAYJQQ010000027.1:5812-6541 GCA_964372285.1 uncultured Gammaproteobacteria bacterium
TAGAAGAAAAAGTCTGATGCTTCTTCGACCGTCATCCTCAATATTTCGTAAATGCTTTTGCCTTTAAACTTAACTCCAAGGGTTTCGGTGTTATAGCGTTTTCCATCGCAGGCGTCACATTTGACATAGACATCGGGTAAAAATTGCATCTCGATCTTGATCACTCCGGCGCCTTGGCATTTCTCACACCGGCCGCCTTTAAGATTGAAAGAAAAACGGCCTTTTTTATAACCCTTAATTTTGGCATCGGTTGTCTGGCTATAGATCTCTCTTATGCCATCAAAAAATCCTACGTAGGTTGCGGGATTTGAACGCGGGGTTCTTCCGATGGGTGACTGGTCGACCAGATAAACCCGATCCAGATACTGATATCCCTCTAAGCGGTCAAATTTTGCCATTTTTTCCTGATAAAAACCGTCAAGATAGTACTTTAACGCGGGATAAAGCGTCTCAACGACAAGCGTTGATTTACCCGATCCGGATACTCCTGTTACGGCTATCATATTCCCCAAGGGAAGTTCCACGTTTATGTCTTTTAGATTGAATTCAGACGCCTTCTTTAAGGATAGTTTACCTTTATTTTTATTCATTTCTTTCGACCTGACCTGGATCGTTTTCTTACCGGTTAGAAACTGGGCTGTAAGCGACATGTTAGACTTGCTAGCTAATAGAGATTTAAGCGAACCGTTGAAAATTACTTTGCCGCCGTGCTTTCCTGCGTAAGGCCCC
>CAYJQQ010000027.1:6551-9061 GCA_964372285.1 uncultured Gammaproteobacteria bacterium
TCTTGAAAAAAAAATAGTCCTGAACTACTGGCGCGTGTTCGACGACCAAGATGCTGTTGCCAAGCTCCTTAAGATTATAGAGTGTCCGAATTAGAGCCGAGACGTCTTTGGGATGGAGTCCAACCGAAGGTTCATCAAGGACGTAGAGGACGCCCGTAAGTCCTGTACCGATCTGCGAGGCTAAGCGGATACGCTGAAGTTCTCCGCCGGACAACGTCTTGGCTGATCGCCCCACAGTCAGATAGGATAACCCAACATTTTTGAGAAAAGTAAGCCTGGCTACTATCTCTTTAAATATCGATTTTGAAATTTCCTGCTCATAATAGTTGAGTTTGAGCTTATTCTGCAGTTGACAGTAGTCGATTAATTGATCTACAGACAGCTTGGCTACTTCGGCTATATTTTTTTTGTCTATGGTAATGGATAAGACTTCGGGCTTTAACTTATCACCTCTGCAGGAAGAACAGACTTCCTCTCTCATATATTTTTGAATTTCCATCGAAGCAAAATCTCCCTGGGTTTCAAAGTATCTGCGTTCAAGCTCTCCCACAATACCGTTAAACTTCTCAAAAATAGCTGTTTGTTTGCCAAAACGGTTTGTCCCAAAAACACGATAGACCTTGCCCGTGCCGTAGAGAAGAGCATCCAGCTTATCTTTAGTCAGCTTTCCGATCTGGCTGTCTAAATCAATTCCCTCCTCGTCAGCCACCTGCTTAATAAGGCGTATATACCATGTTTCGGCAAAGAAAAACTTTGAGAAAGGAATGATACCTCCTTCATTGATGGTTAGATTCTTATTCAAAATTAGTCCAGGGTCGACTCTGTAAATTGTGCCTATACCTTTACACTTTTCACATGCTCCCAGAGGAGAGTTGAATGAAAACATCCGAGGTTCTATCTCCGGCAAAGAAAGGTTGCAGTTTGGACAAGAAAATTTTTCTGAATAGAGGTGTGACGTCGTTTCTACCCCCAGAATGACGAGGCCATCGGATAAGTTTGTCGCCTGTTCAGCGTCGTTGGCCAATCGGCTTCTCAAGCTGGATCGGAATACTTTATCTTTGAAGTCCTTATATGAAATACTAAAGCTGTCGATTACGACTTCAATCGTGTGCTTATTCGTTTTTATTAAATCAATCTCATCGCCTAGATTCAGCATTTTATTATCCACTCTGATTTGGTTATAACCTTTAGATCTTAAGTTGTCTAAGAGATCTTTAAATTCGCCTTTTTTTTGTCTAACTACAGGAGACAAAATAATAAATTTATGTGGTTTGACTCTGTCGCTGGCTATAATCACTTCTATCTCTTTGCCGATCTTTTCCGCTATCTCATCTATAGATAATTTTGAGATCTCGGTTCCGCAATTCGGGCAGTGAGGGTGGCCAATCCGAGCAAATAGCAACCGGAGATAATCATAGACCTCTGTGATCGTTCCGACCGTCGAGCGAGGGTTATGCGAGACTGTCTTTTGATCGATCGAAATTGAGGGAGAGAGTCCTTCGATCAGGTCGACGTCGGGTTTATCCATCACACCCAAAAATTGCCTAGCGTAGGCGGACAGCGACTCGACGTACCTCCTCTGACCTTCGGCGTAGATAGTATCGAAGGCTAGAGAAGATTTGCCTGATCCAGAGACGCCGGTTATGACGACAAATTTGTTTTTGGGGATATCTAGATTGATATTTTGCAGATTATGCTGCCTAGCTCCACGTATCTTAATGTAATCTAGCATGAAAAAATTTCTAATTTCTAATCAAGTTCCAATGACTCAATTTCTAATTTTCAAATTTGAATTTTAATTTTTATTGGTAATTGGAAATTTGACATTGGGAATTTTTAATTCTCTTATCTTTTCTCTTATCATTATCGCTAGTTCAAAATTGAGATCGTCTGCCTGTCTTCGCATCTCTTTCTCAAGTCTTTTTACCGCATTCTTTTTATCATAGGGAGTGAGGGCTTCGGGCTTAATTTCGTCCAAAAATTTTGCCGTATATTGAGTTTTGCTATCATCTAAAAATAAAAAAGCTTGTTCGCTTTGGATTATTTTTTCCCGCACCGGTTTGTAGATAGTTTGCGGTTCGATATTATGCTTTTGATTGTATTCGATCTGGTAGTTTCTTCTTCTTTCAATCTCGTTAATAGCGGCTATTATTGACTTCGTCATCTGATCGGCATACATGATCACTTCTCCCGTGGTATTTCTGGCGGCTCTTCCCATCGTCTGAACTAGAGCAGTTTTGGAGCGTAAGAAGCCCTCTTTGTCAGCGTCGAGAATGGCCACCAGGGAAACCTCGGGCAGGTCTAAACCTTCCCGTAAAAGGTTGACGCCTATTAGTACATCGAACTGATTCTTTCTTAAATTATCGAGGATGTCAGATCTTTCAAGAGTCTGAATGTCAGAGTGTAGGAAGGTGGCGCGTATCTTTTTCTCCTTAAGGTATTCTGTCAAATCCTCGGCAATTTTTTTTGTCAATTTAGTGTCTAGAATTTTTTGTCCATTCCGTTCTCTT
>CAYJQQ010000028.1:0-6017 GCA_964372285.1 uncultured Gammaproteobacteria bacterium
GTGAAACTGCACAAACTATAGACCAAAGAAGTCAACTTTACCTGGAAGCTATATATCTTAAGGACCAAGCATTCAATGCACACTTTAAAGAGCTCCCTAACAATTCACAAAGGGATTTTTTAATTTTGAGAGATGAGTCTCTCAAATTTGAAGAAAGCGAAAATGAAGCAAGCGCTGCTGTGAAAAGATATTATAGAATAGCAGTTAGAAGATTTCATCCAGATACAGCGGGACACTCTAGAAAAGTTGCTTTTTTTCGTGAGGCAACCGAAGCATATAGAAAAAAAGGTCTTCCTGTACCAGAACTTAGTTCGGTACAGGACTTTTAACCCTGAACCGGGCTTCGCTCTGGTTTATGGGCCGTACAGTCCCGATTCAATCGGGACTGGTACTGGAGTAAATCTACGCTCTTTGACAAATCATCCCTTCCTTGTCATTCCGCTGACCCACCTGCACTTAATGCCATTTAGGTCTTTCTGTTATTACGAGCGATGAGTTCCTGACTGCCGGCAGGCAGGTTGAAGCGAAGCAATCTCAAAATGATAAAAGATATTGCCGCGTCCTCCGACGTACGTCGGAGTCCTCGCAATGACAATGAGAGGATTTTTGTTTCAAAATTGAACAACTGCAGGTGGGCCAGGTCATTCCGTGCTTGACTCGGAATCTATATAGATTACCTCTTTCGAGGGAATAACAGATGTGTCAAAAACTCTGACCTTTCACAAATTCTGGTAGATTTTTAATCTAATTCTGCTAAGCTTATATTGATGAAGCGTACGGACAAAATTTCTGATGGAGAATTTTGGGCTGATAAATTGATGGATTTGGCTAATTTATCGGCAATAGTTTTGATTTTTAGTCAACTTGTAAGCATAAATATTTATTGGATTAGTCTAATTATAGGTATTATTTTTTATTTGTTAATAGTTCTTACATCTTACAAATTAAGAAAAAAGGGGTGATTCAGCATGATCAACCTTAGCATTGACGCTCAAAAAGCATTAGCAATAGGATTAATTCTCTTTAGCGCACTTTTAAGTATACTTATTGTAAATAGAGATATTATCTTCAAAAAAAAATAAAAACCGCTATTTTTTTCTTAATTTTGATCCTCAAATTCTTGCTTCGTATGTTACAATTATATCTATGACAATTGTTAAATCGGAATTTGCCTTGGCTTTAAATCAGGTCGCAACCGAAAGAGGAATATCAATCGATGACGTCTTAGCATCAATCGAAGCGGCTATTCTTGCCGCCTATAAAAAGGAGTATCCGGATAAGTTTGACGAGAAGATTTTGGCTAAAGTTAGCCGCGACACAGGAGAAACTAAAATTTTTATGGATGAAAAAGATATCACCCCAACCGGGTTTGGCAGAATTGCAGCTCAAACTGCAAAACAAGTTATTCTACAAAAAATTCGCGAGGCAGAAAAGAAGACCGTAGTCTCGCACTACCGTTCGCAGATTGGCTCAATAGTGAAAGGGAGAATCATCCGCTATGATGGCAGAAATGCTTATCTGGATATAGGCAAAGCAGAAGCCGTTCTTCCCAGAGAAGAACAGATTAAAAATGAGCGTTATCAAGTCAACGATACAGTAGTTGTTAATATAAAAGAGATCGTCGAGGACAAGTTCGGAAATACGCGGATAATTGTCTCTCGAAGCGATCCAAAACTCATTGAGGAATTATTCAAAAGGGAGGTGCCGGAAATATCCAACGGTACGGTACAAATGAAAAAAGTTGTAAGAGAGCCGGGGGAAAGAGCTAAAGTCGCAGTTTTTAGCACTCAAAGCGGAGTTGATCCGGTTGGAGCCTGCGTCGGGCAAAAAGGAATTCGGGTTCAGACTGTGACCGATGAACTTGGTGGGAGAGAAAAAATCGACATAATCCAATGGAATAAAGACAGCAAACTTTTTCTAATCTCCGCGTTATCTCCTGCTAAAATCATAAATGTGGAAGCCGACGCCGAAACAAAGAAAGCGAAAGTTTTTGTCGATGTAGATCAGACTCCCCTTGCAATCGGAGCAAGAGGAATCAATGTCAATCTGGCATCACGCCTGACTGGATATGAAATTGATATCGTCCTGAACCAAGTAAAAACTCCTGAAAAGAAAGAAGATAAACCGACCAGCGAAGTCAAGGAAGAAAATAAAGATGAGAAAAAAGCTCAAAATTAATTTCTTTCTTCAGGAGTATTCATATGTTAAATTCTAATTATCGCCCACCAATTGTTACCATTCTAGGCCATGTGGATCATGGCAAAACTACACTCCTTGATTATATTCGAAAGACTAATCTTGTTGCAAAAGAACACGGGAGTATAACGCAAAAAATTGGCGCTTATGAAATCAGCACCGACATAAAAGGTTATCACACAAATAAAATAACCTTCGTAGATACTCCCGGCCATGAATCTTTCTCAAAACTACGCGCCAGGGGGGCTAATGTAGCAGATATCGCTATTCTTGTCATTGATGCCAAGGATTCGGTGATGCCTCAAACCGTAGAATCGATATCACATATCAAATCTGCCAAAATTTCATTCATCGTCGCTATAAATAAAATTGATCTTCCTGAAGTCAATCCGGAAAAGGTCAAAAACGACCTCCTCAAACATGAAATTATGGTGGAAGGTAAGGGCGGAGGCATTCCTACAATTCTTATCTCGGCAAAAACAGGAAAAGGAGTAAACGAGCTTCTCGAAGCGATTCTCCTAGTTGCAACCGATCTTAACCTTCAATTTTCGCCAAAAAATCCTCCCAAAGCTTTCATCATAGAAACCAAGAAGGACAGGCGAGGCATAATCGTTAGCGCCATCGTGAAAGATGGCTTATTAAAGGTTGGAGACGATATTCAGGCCGCGGACAAAACTACAAAAGTCAGATCGATGTTTAACGACCGAGGCGAACCTATAAAGGAGGTTGTTCCTTCGACGCCATTCGAGCTTTTAGGATTTGATCAGTTACCGGAAGTAGGAACTACCCTAACTTTAAAATCGGAGTTTTCCCAACAAGCTAAAAAAGCAGAAGGCAAGGCTCGAGATCTTATTATTCCTCAAACAATCGATCTTAACTCTCTACTTCAGCCTAAAAAGGAAGAGAAAAAGCTTTCTCTCATCCTCAAGGTCGATTCACAAGGAACACAGGAGGCAATCAACCAGTATCTAATCTCAAAAAATAATATCGACGTTGTATTAATAGCTATAGGCGACATTCATAAATCTGACATCTTTCTGGCTAAAAGCACTCAATCGATCATAATTGGATTTTCCGTGACTGTATCCGAGGAAGTTAAACAACTGGCAAAACAGGAGAAAATAATCATAAAGACCTATAATATTATCTACGAACTGCTGGAGGAGCTTGAAGAGGTGACCAATCTTTTGAATGAAAAACAGCAAAAAGAAAAAATATTAAAAGGCACCGCCAAGATTTTAGCCACCTTTATGATTAATGGAGAAAAGATCTTTGGCGTCAAAGTTACCAAGGGTAAAATTAACCTCGGAGATGAACTAGAACTATCTAGAAACGAAAATTTAATAGGTAGAACTAAACTCATCTCACTTAAATATCGAGCCAAAAAAATTAGCGAAGTGAAAAAAGATCAAGAATCCGGAATGATTTTTAATCCCCAACTTGACATTCATACTGGTGATGTGGTAAAATCTATCCTGTAGTATTATGAATAACAATATCCAACAGGCACTTTCACGCCTCAATGAGGTGATTCAGAAAAGCCTAACAGGGGCTATAGTCCTACCGACAAATCCAACCGTAGATTCGGTTGCTGCTGCTACCGCCCTTTATTTGAGCATCCACAAAATGGGGAAAAGCGTAGCTTTAGCCTGCTCCAATAAAGTAAACTATCAACTCACGGCCGCCGATAAAATCCAAACACAACTTACGACAAGCGGCGATAATTTAGTTATATCTTTCCCTTACTCTGACGGCGCAATAGATAAGGTGGACTATAACATTCAGGGTAATAACTTTAACCTAATTATTACTCCTCGCCAGGGGTTTCCAAAACTAGAACCTAGCCAAGTAAAATACAATTATTCCGGTGGCAGCCTCGACTTTGTCATGGTAATAGATGCTCCTACGCTGAATAGTCTGGGAGCTTTATTTAATGATAATGAGAAGCAATTCCAGGGAAAAGATATCATTAATATCGATCGTCATCTCACTAATAGTTTTTACGGTACTGTAAACTATGTTAATAAAACCAGTTCGTCTATATCAGAGATGGTTCTAAAAATTTTACAAAACCTGGGCGTTGAAATAGACCGCGACATTGCAACCAATCTGTACGCAGGAATTGCCGCCTCAACAAATAATTTTACCTCCTATTCTGTCACTGCAGACACTTTTGAGAACGTTGCTACTCTTCTGCGTTCAGGCGCAATCAAAAAGACTATGACGAAGCAGCCTCAACTAAGGCGATTTCAGCCGTCCCAACCGATTAACACCCCGATCACATCTCAACCTAGAGTAAATTCTTCCTACAGTGTAGGCATAGACGAACAACCGGACATGATAACTCCGATTGAACAAGTTGAAAAAGAACCAAAAGGAACTCCTACTTCCACTCCCCAAGACTGGCTCAAGCCAAAAATCTTCCGCGGTGGTGGGGGTTTGGTTTGATTGATCTTAAGTCATACTGAACGATCCCCACTGTCATCCTGTACTATTCCCTTCCTGTCATCCTGACACCGAGCGAGCGAAGCGGGTCGAAGTGGAAGGATCTAGCGAAGCGTAAATTACGTTCCACTAGATTCTTCGCAAGATTTCACACTCTTTGACAAAACGTGCATCTCCTTGTCATTCCGTGCTTGACACGGAATCTATATAGATTCCTGCTCCCCGCTTTCGCGAGGACAAGTTTCGCAGGAATGACAGTTGTCTGTCAAGACTTGTGAATTCTTACGATTCTTCGCTATCGCTTGGAATGACATTAGAGCATGTTAAAATAATATATGAACCTTTCTTTAATTTTATTAATGGGAATTTCTTCAATATTGATTTTATTCATAATCCGTCTCTGGTTAAATAAGCTTGAAGAAAAGACTAAGCTCTCTGATGAACTTGTCGAATGGTTGAAAAGTTCTACTTCTCAAATCGACAATAAACTCAACGAAAACATGAAGATGTTTAATACGCGGCTTGATAATGCAGCTAGAGTAATTGGAAATGTTCAAAGAACCATAGGTGAGTTCTCTGAAATAGGACGATCTATACAGGAACTTCAAGAGTTTCTCCGCTCGCCGAAACTTCGTGGCAATATCGGAGAACAGGTGCTTAAAGAACTCCTCTCGCAGTATTTTCCTAAAGATACTTTTTACCTTCAATACTCGTTTAAAAACGGTGAAAAGGTTGATGCAGTGATAAAAACATCTCAAGGCATGATTCCTATCGACTCCAAGTTTCCCATGGAAAATTTTCTCAGGATGATGGGAGAAACCGACGCTCAACTCAAAGATAAAGTCAAAAAAGAATTTGTCTCCGATGTCAAAAAACATATCCAAGCAATCGCCCGCAAATACATTGTCGTAGATGAAGGAACTCTCGATTACGCCCTTATGTATATTCCTTCGGAATCGGTCTACTATGAAATCATTAATGAAGCTGACCTTTTTGATTTTGCCGGCAAGCAAAGGGTTTTACCTGTTTCCCCTATGAGTTTTTATGCCTACATGAAAGCTATTCTCATGTCTTTTGAAGGTCAGCGCATCCAGTCAAAAGCAAAAGAAATATTAGAGATCCTGCAGTCGATTAAGAAAGATTATGGTAAGACCGACGAAGCAATCTCTATATTGACAAAGCATATCACCAATGCCTACAATCAACTCAATCAGGTATCTAAGTCTTTCATATCGTTGGGCCAAAAACTGTCTTCCACTAATCTTTTATCTTCAACCGAAGAACAAAGAAAATTGATAGAATAACTTATCAGAGAAGTCGGATAGATCAGCTTTCAACAGCTTAATCGGATACCAGAAGAATTCAGATATATCTGA
>CAYJQQ010000028.1:6027-8485 GCA_964372285.1 uncultured Gammaproteobacteria bacterium
ATTTATCAAGTTTTCCGATGAATGCCGATGTCAGCCGAATTCTTCTGATTTATCCGAATCAAACATGAAAATCATTTTTAAACACGAAATTAAACCCAACGAAAGATTAAACCAAAAAGATTTAATTGAAATCTTATTAAAAAATCGTCAGATTAAAGACACTGAAGAATTCTTACAGCCAACGCATCCTGCAAAAATCAATCTCACCGATTTTGGCTTTAAACGAGAATTAAAAAAAACCTTAAAACTTCTCGAAAAAATAAAAAAAAATAAGGAAATGGTGGTCGTTTATACCGACTATGACGCTGATGGAATAACCGGTGGAGCCATATTATGGGAGACGCTGCACCTCTTGGGATTCAAGGTTATGCCGTATGTCCCCCACCGTAAAAAAGAAGGATATGGTTTTTCAATAGCTGGAATAGATGCGGTAAAAAAGCAATTTGGTCCTACGCTTATCATAAGCGTCGACCACGGAATTACCGCAAAAGAAAAAGTATCTTACGCTAAAAAATTAGGCATCCCTATCATCATTACCGACCACCACTTAAAACCGGATGGATTGCCCGACGATGCGGTAGCCATATTTCATATCCCCGAACTTTCCGGTTCAGGTGTCGCCTACTTTTTCGCCAAAGAGATTTATACGTCATTGCGAGGATCCGCCAGCTGGCGGAGACAAAGCAATCTCACAAATATTGATTGGCAAAAATTAGATGAGAATTTTTCCTCTGATTATTTATCATTGGCTTCAATCGGCACAATCGCCGATATGGTTCCTCTTATTGGCCCATCTAGAAGCATTGCAAAATACGGTCTCGTTGCTTTTCCGACTGTGAAAAGAGCCGGAATCAAGCAAATCTTCAAACAAGCTGGAATTGAAGGAAAAAAAATTACACCCTACGAAGTTGGTTTCATCATTGCTCCCCGTATAAACGCAGTAGGAAGACTTGAGCACGCAATTGACGCACTGCGGCTTCTCTGCACAACAAAAGAAGATAAAGCACATCATTTAGCCAGCCGTGTCGGAATAACAAACAAAGAACGGCAAGATTTAGTCATTAAATCTTTTGAAGAGGCTAAAAATATGATTAAAAAAGAATATAATTATTCTTCGAGCGACCCCGACGTTACGTCGGGGGAGTCGAGGAGTTCTCGACAAGCTCAAACTGTAAATCAATTACCAAAAATAATTATTTTGGAAAATAAGAACTGGCATGAAGGAATAATCGGCCTTATTGCCTCAAAAATTGCTGAAGAGTACTACCGACCAACCGTAGTCTTAACCGAAAACGATGGATTCCTGAAAGGTTCGGCACGATCAATTCCCTCTTTTCACATCACAAGTTTCTTGCGCAGCTTAAAAAAATACTTAATCGACGTCGGCGGCCACAAAGGCGCAGCCGGCTTCACAATGGAAAAAACTAAATTTACCATATTTGCGACGGCCGCATCCAATATGGTAAACAAACTAATCAGTGAGAAAGATTTGGTAAGAACTATTGAAGCCGATATAAAAATTCCTATCTCTAAATTAAATCTATCCATTGTGAGCGAACTGGAAAGGCTTCAACCCTTTGGTATAGGCAACCCAAAACCTTCTTTTTATAGCAAAGTGGAGATTTTAGATTCGCGAACATTTGGCAAAAATAACGACCATCTTAAGCTAATCGTCAGAGACGTATCTTCCCAGCTTCCAACTGAATTTATCTCCTTCGGCACCGCGGCTAGATACACTTCACTCACTAAAGGACAAAGAATTAGCGTCGTCTACTCTCTCGAAATCGACCGCTGGGGAGGGAGTGAAAAACTAAGAGGAAGAATAAATCAAATTGTTACTTAGCATTTTTGCTCTTTTTATCAGGAAATTTGGCAAAGAAATTCAAAAAAAGCGCAACCGCCAACAACAGCATACCCATACCCAAAATTATCCGACTATTTATTTCATTAAGATCGATCATATTTATCAATAAGATTAAGTAAATGAATTGATAACAATAAAAATACTATAGCAAATAATATATACGCAATCAAGGATAAAAAATTTCTTGTACTAAAACCCAAAAGTATACAGCCTGCAGCCAAATCAGCAAAAACAGATGATAAAACTTTTAGATGGTTTACTCTTATAGTAAAAAATGCCATACTTCAGTTTAACTTACTTAGTACTCAAGGTTTTTTAGTTCGACCGCTGGAGAGGGAGTGAAAAATTGAGGGGAAAGATCTCACATCTTATCTATTGACAAACCTTGCCATAGTTTGTTAAAATATTTCCATATGAGCACAATAAATATTTCTTTACCATCCCAACAAGCCAATCTCATAGATTCTCTTGTTATAAAATACGGTTTTTCTAATAGAAGCGAGTTTTTCCGTTCGATTATTCGATATATTCTATCGAAACCAGATCTACTTTCAAACGTAACAACCTACCCTTTTGTCCCACCGAAAGAAAAAT
>CAYJQQ010000029.1:0-8335 GCA_964372285.1 uncultured Gammaproteobacteria bacterium
AATTCATACTCAATAACCACTCGACCATGTAAAGCGTCAGACCTACCCGAGTTAAAAATCGATCTTTCATATTTAGGATTAGAGGAGATATTTAAATCTTTCAAAACGGGTGCTAGAAGTTTCTCAAATCCAATCCTTAGATCTTCTTCAGTCTTGACATGGTGGAATAACTTTTTGGTTTCAAACACCAAACTGTCAGCCAATTTTAAAAGTGTTTTTTTATTTTCAGACTCTTTTTGGATTTTCTCTAATTCTTCAAATGAATGACTGGATTTTGGCATAAGCCAATTTTATCATACAAAGCAGTTACCACGAACTAGAAGAACTTAGTGGAGTTTTTTAATTTTCTCAACTACTTCCTCATTAATTTTAATCGCTTTTCCATAACAATTTTGAGGGTTATTTTTTGAGATAAAATCTGTCAAAACAAGATCAATATCGTCATTGGAAAGATTAGCTGGTAGGGCAATGATGCCGGGTTTTCCTTTTTTTACAAACTTTCTGAAATCCTTGAAGTTTATTGTTATGACAAATCTTTCTTCTTTAGCAGCCACGTTGTAGATATCTTGATCTTCGATCTGTCTAGAAAAACCCAAATTCAAGATATGTTCTACGTTTGCCTTTTTTATTAAATGAGAAAAATGTGAAGGTTTTGCAAACGCTTCATCAAGAAGAAATCTGAATTTCTTCTCCTTTTTAATTTTGGTCTTTGGTCGTTTAGCAATAGTTAAATATGACTACTGTAATAATTAAGAAGTTGAGCAAATTCACTTCTAGTAAACTTTTTAAGTTGAGGATACTCTTTCTTTAGATCACCTAAATGATATTCCATTCCGATTAGAGCCATTATGCGAGAAACTGGTATTCGTGTGCCTTTTATAACAGGAGTTCCTCCAAGTACCTTTGGATTTTTCTCAACAATTTTAGGCATATTTTATTCTACCACAAGATTATATCATGGTTATAAATATCTTGTTAATACATTACAATTTAAACTTGACAAGTTTGTTGAATAACTTTCAGAGTTTCTTCGGCGCATTTTTGCCAGGAGAATAATTTAATTCTTTCTCTACCTTTTTTGATCAGATCGCTTCTCAATTTTCGATTTTCAGTTAATTTTTTCAGTTTTTTAGCGAGTTCTTGAGGACTTCTTGGGTCAAAATATAAACAGGCGTCTCCGCCTACTTCAGGCAAACTGGAGGTAAATGAAGATATGACAGGACAACCAAAGCTCATAGCTTCAACTATTGGAATACCAAATCCTTCATAGAGCGATGGCATTACAAAACAAAAAGCATCGCGGTATAAAACAGAAAGTTCATCATCTGAAACATAACCCTTGAAGACCACTTCTTTTTTTAAATTTAATTCGTCGACTTTTTTGAAAATATGTTCATACAACCAGCCTTTTTTCCCAACTATTACTAATTTGAATTCTGGGTAATTTTTTCTAAATTTATAAAAAGCCTCAATAAGAGTGTCAATATTCTTCCTCGGTTGTAATGTGCCAGCGTAAAGAATATACTGTCCCTTTTTTTTCTCCTTAATTAGGGAGGGATGTTGTGGAGAGGTTTTTTCATAGCCATTATAAATTACTTCGATCTTTTCTTCAGGGACCTGATAAAATTTAATGATATCTTTTTTGGTTGTTTTTGAGACAGCAATTACTTTTTTTGCTTTTTCGACAGAATATTTAGTCCAATTTTTAAGTTGATATAGATCTTTTTTCAAAAATTCATCGGGATAATAAAAATAAGAGAGATCGTGAATGGCGACAACCGCTGGAACGGGGCAAAATCTTGGAATATAATGGGCGGGTGAGAAGAAAACTTGGATTCTTTGCCCTAGTGCTTTTCTCTTGTATAGTTCTAAAGGTAAAAATGTCTGCGACCAAAGAAAGTCGCCATGTATAACCGCATAATTAAAAAACTCAGTTTCTGCAGGTAGATCGGAGCTGGGTTTATTTTTAAGAAATACTATAAACTCTTGATTTTTAGCTGCTTTTTTTTGAAAATATTCGAGCAATTTTAAGGTATAGACGGAGACTCCTACTTTTTCAGAAACGTTCGCTTCATTTGCGTCAACTCCGATTATCATACCGCATAAAACATGAAACATGTAACATAAAACATTAAGAATTTTTTTTCAAAATTTCTATAAGCGTCTGATAATATCTCCTCCACGTATATATTTTACTTCTTTCCATCCCTTTTTTGCTCAACTCGTCTCTTAAGTCTTTATCATGTATCAATGTATCGATACATTGATACATTTCGTTTACGTTAAAGGGATCAAAGAATAAAGCAGCACCTTTTGCAATTTCATTCAAAGATGATGTATTTGAAGTTGTAACCGGAGCGCCAAGTTTCATCGCTTCCACCACAGGATAGCCAAATCCTTCCCAGATGGATGGATAAATGAAAAATAAACACGAAGAATAAAGTGAACAAAGACTCAAATCATCTACATAATCAAGAAAACGAATCACCTTTCCTTTTATTTCGATTAAGTGTTTAATCGAAATATCCTCACCCCAACCTTTAGATCCAACAATTACTAAATCTAGTTTACTGTTATCAAGTTTAATAAATGTCTCTATCAATCGTTTAATATTTTTTCTTGGTTCAAGTTTGGAAACTGTAAGGATAAATGGTTTATGCAAGTTATATTTTTTAAGGGTTTTGGCGATGTCTTGTCTGCTTGGTATCTCAATCTCAACGCCGGGATAGTTAAGGAATATTTTTTTTTGATCGAAGTTTAATATATTGATCAAGTCGTCTTTAGTTGTTTGAGAATCAGCAAAAATTATTTTTGACTCCTTTTTCACCCAGGATAATCTTTTTTTTTGGGTTGCCAGGATTTTAGAGTCGACTGTTTCGGGATAGCGAAGGAAAGCCAGATCGTGAACAATTGTTGCCTTTTTCACTGGTAACGGTGGTTCAGTCCAATCAGAGGTGATGAACCAGTCTAAAGAAGTGAAACATGAAACATGAAACATGAAACTTTTTGAAAAACTATGTAAGTCATTAAATAAAAAAGAAAGAAGGGTGGGTGGAATCCTCCATTTTAACAGTTTATACCCCCGTCCTTTTATTTTTTCCTCTAGGATTGAATCCAGATTTTTTCGAAGTGAAGAAAAAAAGAATAGCCAACTGTTTGACCGATCTAAATCAAGAATTGTATTAACTAATCCATTTGTGAAACGGGAAACACCTGTTCCTTCGTAGACAATTTGAGAAATATCAATTCCTATCTTCATGTTTCTTTATTTTTTCGTAAACTATTTCTAATTTTTGAGAGATTCTCTTCCAGTTATAAACTTCATTGACCAGTTTATAAGCGTTTGTTCTCAATTTTTCGTAGAGCTGTCTGTTCGATAGAAGAATTTGTATTTTATCGACAAAATCCTCGGCGGTATTTGCGATTAAGACATTGTTGGTGTTTTTGACAAGAAGTCCTGTAACACCGGTCTTTGTAGAAACGACAGGAAGGCCAGTTGCCATTGCGGCAAGAATTTTGAGCCGAGTTCCTCCCGGGCCAAAAATTGGAGCAATGAAGATGGTTGAGCGGTCATAAATTTTTTTAACCAAGCTTACTTCATCTGTGTCGATCCCTATTATTTCTAAGTTTTTATTGGGTATAATTTTTAACTTTTCTTTGGCCTTCTGTCCAGCTATTATAAGTTTAATATTTGGTATCGCTTTTACTAGATTGGGTAAAATATTTTTGTATAAATAATAAGCTGCCTCGGTATTCTGTAGCCAGGCAAAATTGCCTACGAATAACGCAGTAGGCAGACTTAAGTCTTTAATTTTCAGCTCATAGGCTATAAGTTCGTCACCTGCCCCATTAGGAATGACGACTGGATGTATCTGCGGGTCAATCATGTTAATGAGTCTTCTGTCTGTCTCTGAAACAGTTCCTACCAGGTAAGCTCTTTGCCAATAGTAACTTTCCCAGTACTTCAATTTTAGAATATCAAAATAAAAAAAATATCTTAGATAAAAAGGTAATGATTTAACAAAATGTTGGTAGACTTCGTATTCTATAGTTTGTTCTAACAGAAAAATCGGAATATTGGTTTTGGGAATATGAGGCATAATATAAAAAGTCTCTGCATGAATAACGTCATAGTATTCTTTTTTTAATAATTCTTCTACAGTTTGCCTAGCTTCTGATGAGAAGTTCCTGACAATTAAAAATGGGAGAAGCGACAAAATTGACTTTAAGATATTTTTAATCTGCCAAGGCTTTTCGGCGCGTTTACAGAGGTATATTTTCTTGCAATAAGATTCGAGGTATTTAGCGTAGGATTTTTCCCTCTCATTTTTATAGAGCGCAATCAGTGTAATTTCATTGTGTTTACTCAAGTATTTAAGTAAGTTCAGGCTGCGTATTTGGCCTCCGGATGCAGGCGGATAAGGAAGATAGGGAGTCAACATGAGAATTCTCATAGAGAAAAAATCGAGAATTGGTCATTTTCAAATATGGGGTTATATATTTTCTTAGTTTTAATCTCTAGGATGAATTCCTTGTTGGCGGTGATAAAGAATCTATACCCTTTTGCCTTTAGAGTATCTAAATTACCCGGATAAGTTGGCCAGCCTTTTCTGTCGGCTAGGTATAAAAGTGTAGTATCGCCGGTTCGATCGGTTATGATCTTATCTTCGGGACGTGTAACTGTTTTTATTATTTTTGCTATAGTCACAATATCATGCGGTACATTATAAAATTCTTTAACCGTATAGTAAGAAAAGAAAAATGAAAAGATAAATATAATTATAATTATAAAAGTTGCGAAATACGGTTGGATGAGATTCCTTTTTTGGGACCATAAAAAGTCTGCGCCTAATCCGACAAATATAGCTATCGTCGGCAAGATAATAGTCTGATAATATACGTGTTGGACATTGCCTCCTTCAAAAGTGAATAAATATAACAATGCAGATATCAGTAAACTATGGAAGAAGAACTTGGTGTTTTTCCTTAGAATGCCCAAGAGGAAGAATATAGAAAAGTATCCTCCAAAAATCATGTTATTCAGCCTTTCAAAGAATATCCAACGAAAGAATGCCGGGCGAAGAAAAATGGTCTTAAGACCTTCATAGGTGTTAACGCTCGTTACCAGCCAATCGCTGACCGGGACACCCTCGGGGAAGTTTTTAATATACAGCCGCCATAGTATCAAAGGAATAATAGCTATGCCAAAACAAAGATAAATGTCAATTTTACGCAGCGTTTTTAGACCGTATTTTTTAATAAATAGAGTTATAAAACAGATTGAATAAAAGATGGTAGTCGGTTTAATAAGCAAAGCTATACTAAAAAAGATCGCGGATAAAACTAGATAGATAATTTCTCTAAGTTGAAAAGATTTTTTACGGGAATATAAATATAAAAAAAGAAGCGAGAGAAAGGCAAATGCAACTGCTGTAGTTTCCGGTAAGATGACGCGCGAAAAAAATACAAAGAAGGGAAAGATGGAATAGACTAAACTACCTGTAATAGCAGCTATTCGTCCGACTTCCTTAAAAAGCAAGAAATAAATAATCCCTATAATAATTAGTGAAAAGAAAATGCTCGTTAGTCTGCCATAGACTTCCAGCGGGATAATGGGTAAAAATTTGTAAGCATAAGCAAAAAGACTATTATATAAAGGAAACTCCACCATTCGATACCCTTGAGGATTTTCTCTGCCAGACTCGCGTCCCGAAAGATCGTCATAGCGCGGATGAAACAAGTCAATACCATCTCTTACGAAATTTCTGGCAACCGCGGCTGTATCAGCTTGGCGCCAGGAATGGAGATCGGCTAGCGGAGCGTTAATTTTATAAAGACGAAAAATAAAAGCGAGCAATAGAATAGAAGAGAGAAGGAGAACATCGTAAAGCTGAAAGTTTTGTTTTTTCATAACAACAAAGATCCGACAATCACAGCGCTTAGAGTCCAAAATGTATAGGCAACTTTGGAAGCTTCAAATACGTCAATATAAGTAGCGTTAATAAGAAGACCGAATAATCCGAATAGATAACCGTAGTAGATATATTTATCAAGATTGGGAAAAGATTTTATCTTTTGCCAAATAAATTTGACAATTGAAAAAATCAAAAATAAAAAAATTGAAGTACCAAATAATCCAAGTTCACCCAGCCATCTGAAATAATCGCCGTCTGTAGCCTCGGTAATGCTGGATGGACCGGAACCTAGAATAGGATTTTTGAAAAAGGCTTTGATGGCGCGCGGCCACTCAACTTGGATACGCGTCGAAAACGAAATATCCGATACTACTGTACTAACTGGTTTAAGTCCAGCTGAAATTGTAGCAACCATCAGAGCTTCTTGAGAGGCGGTTAATGTTTTGCCCGATTTTCTTGCTTCGTCCCGTATATCATCCAAAATGCGATCCCTTACAAGCTTTTCCGTTTTAGCGTTTGTTTTTTCCTCACCATCTTTGTTTATCTCTACATAAAGTGTACCGGCAGGAAGTTCTTTAGTGGTAATTTTTTGTGGAATGACTACTTGACCAGTTTTTTCATTGACATAAATTTGCTTAACCCGTAAGAATTGCGCCCAGCGAGAAGCTAAGCTATTTGTAACAAAGCTCAATCCAACAGATAGTGCGATGACAATGAAAAGAGCTTTAAATTTCCTGATGAAAATGAGAAAAAACGTAATCGAAATTAAGTAGGCGAGAGACGAGCTTCTTGATGCGGTTAATGTGAGAGTTAAGAGACCAAAAGTAAAAATTAAAAAATATAATAGATTCCTTCGCCAAAAAAAAGCTCCTAACACAATTGGCAACAAGAAAACTAGGTAAGCTGCCAGATCGTAATGACCCGAGAATGTGGATGATACTCTTGCTTCGGGAGTTAGATAGAGTATATATCCCTTTGCAAATTCAGGATTCATCGTCTGAACAGCCGGCCAACCCAAAAATTTCTGGCCAAGCGCATAGACGCTGACGATTACAAGGGTGATAATTAGACAAGAAAAATAGAAGAGAAAATCTTTCCTTGATTTTATAGTTGATGTAATGATGAAAAAAATAAGCGAATACTCAATTCTTCGAATGGCATGAAGAAAACCCAGATGTTTATAAATTATGGTTTTTTGGATAAATGCACCCCAAAAAAAAGAAAGCATTACTGCTCCCCAGAAGGCAAGCATAAGCAGTAAGAACTGCTTATTTAGCAAGATTTTTCTTCTCAAAAGCTGGACCACAAAGATCAAAGTTAAAAAAGCAATGTAAAGATCCTCAAGGCGGATTGCAATATAAGTATAATCTATAAATTTGAGCGGTAATTTCGGATAGAGAGGAATTAAAAAAATAAATCCGGCTGTAAGAATTTTTACCAGATTATCGTCAAACCAACTTAACCACTTGATAAGCTTTTGCATAAGTTTCTTTAAGATATTTGTTATTAAATATTTGTCCTATTGCTAAGCCAATTAGCGCTTTTAATTTTAACATAATTTTAAGTAAAATTTGATCTAGTTTGGAATAGTGTTTTTTGTAAAAATATATTAGGCCGTTAAAGACCTGAAGGATAGGATAAGTTCTTCCGCCGCTTGAGGCCGAAGCGAGATGAATAAACCTGGCTTCAGGATAAAAAAACACCTTATATCCTTGTTTTTTAGCTCGATATAAAAGATCAATCTCATCCATATACATAAAAATACTTTCATCAAAGCCTTGAACTGAATTTAGATATCGTTTTTTAGTCAAGATACAGGCGCCAGAAATCCAATCGACCTCCCTTACTTTATTTGGAGAATAGCGGGTAAACCCCCAGTAGTCTCCGCGCAAAAAAAGAGCAGCAAAAGTGACAGGTATTGTATAAAATGGACCGCAGGAAGGTTGTTTACTCATATCTTTGCTCAAAAGCTTTCCACCTAAAAAGTTGATCTTTTTTTCGTTCTGTACATAAAAATTATACAATTTTTCAATTGCAGCTTCTAAAACCAAGATATCTGAATTTAAAAATAAAATGTAATCCGATTGAGCTATCCTCACTCCTTGATTATTTGCCTTACCAAAGCCCAAATTTTCTTCATTTTCGATTATTCGAATATTCGAATAATTGGATGAGTACGTTTTTAAAATTTCAAACGAGCCATCGGTTGAATGATTATCAACAATGATAATTTCATAATTTAAAGAAGACGTCTTTAAGGGTTTAAGAATTGAATCAAGACAATTTTTTGTTATTTCTTTGGTGTTGTAGGAGGTGATAATGATAGATAAATCATATTTTTTCACTTAGTGGCTGGAGGGAGATTCGAACTCCCGAACTAACGATAATGAAACGTGTGATCTACAACAGAGATATACATC
>CAYJQQ010000030.1:0-8323 GCA_964372285.1 uncultured Gammaproteobacteria bacterium
AATCTAATGCTTATGCTATTCTATCGGAATGCGTGAAGCTTCTTCATAGTATCAAGCTTCTTCATGGTATCAAAAAATAACCCCAGAATCAGAACGGGGTTCGGTTCGGGGTAAACACCAGCACGGCAGGTGCCTGGCCGCAATAATAAGCGGTTAATCAACAATCTTAAAGCCTTTTTGAGTGAAGTTTTTGTCAAAAGACAAGGCTTCTCTTAGTCCATAATCTTCCATGAGAGCAAAACTGGTACAGTCGGTAAAACTCCACACCTTATCTTTATTAAATCGAAAGAAAAGCTCTCTCGCTTTTTGGTATAAGCTCTCTCCTACTAACAAGATTTCGTATTTTTGGTCAACATTCACATCTGTATCAAAAATTCTTGCAATAAGATAGCTAGCGGGAGGCCTACTGGAAAGTAAATATGTCATTGTTTCATCAAAAATATAATCTGAAATAATAAGGCGCGGATTTGCAGATTTAAGAGTTTCCAATATTCTTATACATTTCTGATGATATTGATCAGAGAGTAAATAGTAGCCGACGAGGAAACTGGTGTCGCAGAAAATTTTTATCGCTGCCATTTTTGATAGAGATAATAATCGTGTTTGATTGACCCATCTCGAAGTCCACCCATTTTCTTGAATTTCTTAATTTTTTTTAAAGATTTAAGTAATTCTGCAACAGCATTTTTTTCTTTTTTTCTTTTTCCTTTTTTTTCCTCCATAAGCTTTTCACCAAGAAATTCTCTCACTAACTCGGCAAAGGTTTGCTTGCGCAAAGATGCTAAATGTTTTAACTCCTCGTATTGGCTTTCTGGTAAATAAAGTTGTGTTCTTGTCATAGTATGAATATACAGCGTACTGTATACATTGTCAAGAGGAGACCGCTCGCTCTGACTTTAGACTTTCACAGCAATCCACTCTACTTCTGTTAATAAATAATACTTAACAAAATAATTACGTCTAAAGATAGACAGAAAATGATTTTTACCTACCTAAAAATTCAGGCTTTCTTTTCGCCGCAATATTTGCAGTATTTCATGTGGCCGGCGAAGTCATACGCTGCTGAAGCGCCAACCAAGACATAGACGAGTCTCTCCAAGTTTGGCCAGGCGCCAAGAAGCGTATTGACCAGATTAAAGTTAAAAAGCCCCAAAAGCCCCCAGTTTAAAGCGCCAACGACGACTAAAGAATAAGTGACTAAATGAAGTGTTTTTTTATCCATTTTTATTTCACCCCCTTTCCGTTATGGGATTCCCGACGTAACGTCGGGAGTCACAACGATTTTCTCTCTTTCCAACGGTTTTACCAATCTAGTTGATATTAAATTCACTGTAACAGAAACAAATAAACATTGTCAATGGCTATATGATTTATGCTGATGATATAATTTCATTCATGTCAGAGAAGAAGATCAATAAAAGACCGTCTTGGGATGAGTATTTTCTCGACCTTGCCCAGATGGTAAAAAAAAGGTCAAACTGTCTTCGTATGGCTGTTGGAGTGGTCATCGTCAAAGATAAGCATATTATTGCGACTGGTTACAACGGCACACCCGCGGGAATCAAGAATTGCAATGAGGGAGGTTGTGACCGCTGCTTACAAAGACAGCGTAATTTATTGAAAGAAAATGAGAGAAAAGATCTGTGCATCTGCGTCCATGCGGAACAAAACGCTTTGCTGCAATCAGCCTACCATGGCGTATCGACAAAAGATGCGATAATGTATTTAACCACCGCTCCCTGTCTTCAGTGTGCAAAACACATCATCAACGCTGGGATTAAGATTGTAATATATAAAACCGATCATCAAGATGAGTTGGGAATAAACCTCCTTAAATCTGTAGGTTTAAATGCACGAAAATACGCTAAATGAAAAATTTTTTACTTTTAAATTTAAGCATAATATTTTTTCTATCTTTTGCTAAGTCAGCAAACGCCTACTCGCTTGATAATCCCAACAACAAATTTGGTATTCATTTAGCCCAACCACATCTTGAAGATCTGCAAAAAAGCAAAGAATTGATTAACTCCAGCGGCGGCGACTGGGGATATATTACTTTGGTTATTCAGGAAAACGATCGAGATAAAAATAAATGGCGAGAGATTTTTGACCGTATGAGAGAACTTCACCTAATACCTATAGTTCGTCTAGCAACAGTCCCCCAAGCTGACAAGTGGCGAAGGCCAACAAAAGAAGATGCAGACTCCTGGGCAGAGTTTCTTAATTCGTTAAATTGGGTTGTTAAAGAGCGCTATGTTATTTTATTTAACGAGCCAAATCATGCTAACGAGTGGGGTGGAGAGGTTGATGCGGATAATTATGCGGAAGTAGCCTTAACATTCGCGCAGAAGCTGAAAGAAAAGAACCAAGATTTTTTTATTATGCTCGCCGGCCTAGATGCATCTGCGCCCAACTCTCTACCGAATTTTCAAAATGAAGCAGTTTTTCTTGGGCAGTTTTTTAACAATGTAACAATCGAACAATTTAACAATTTATTTTCAGGACTCGCCTCTCACTCCTATCCGAATCCCGGGTTTTCTGGTTCTCCCTATGATTTTGGCCGTGGCACGATTAGGACCTACGAGTGGGAGTTGAGTCTTTTAAAAGAGTTAGGCGTTAAAGAGCTTCCGGTTTTCATAACAGAAACCGGTTGGAGGCGGGGTGATGAAAATACAGTAGCGGAATACTTTAAAACTGCTTTTGAGAATGTATGGTTGCCAGACGAAAGAATTGCTGCGGTTACACCTTTTGTTCTCGACTACCAAGGAGAGCCCTTTTTGAATTTTTCTTGGAAGAGATTTCAGAGTGCCGATTTTTATCCACAGTACTATACTGTTCAATCGCTGGTAAAAAACAAGGGAGAACCGGTTCAAATAGAGAAAGGCAGCATAGACTTTGATTTTCCAAAAGAATTGGTCGCCCACTCGAGTTTCCATTTTACAGTCAAGTTAAAAAATCTTGGTCAAGCTGTATGGGATAGAGAATACGGTTATCAGTTATCCCTGAACCAGAACAAGTACAGTTCAGGGCAAGCAGCAGTTTCTCAAAAGCCATTTGAATATTTTTTTTCAGACCTGAAAAGAAGCAAACCTTTCGAGGACTTCGAAGTTGATTTATATATAAAAACAAATGGAAAGTTAGGAAAAAGAAACGCGCAAGTAATCTTAAAGAAAGACAACAAAGAAATTTTGAGAAGCACAGATTGGGAATTTGAAATATTTCCTCTGCCTCGTCTCGATTTCTCGGCCCAATTATTTCCTAAATTTAGAAGCGGAGGTGAAGATTTTGAACTTCAGGTATTTAATAAAAGCAATGAATTGGTATTTAAGAAGAAAGGAGTAAAAGTAAAAGGTGGTAAAGGAACAATAGAGGAAGTAAAAAATGTAGCGCTGGCGGAAAAATACCGAATTGTAATCCTAAAACCTTACTACTTGCCTAGGCAAGGATTTATAACCTTGCAAAGAAGTGTCAATAGGCTAGAATTTGAGAGGATGTTGCCTCTTGATTTCAATCCTGATGGGAGATTGGACCTACAAGATATCTGGTCACTTTTAAAAGAACCAAAATCTTTTATTTTACTTTTTCCTTAAGGTAATTTACCCTTTCTTCGAGGTTTTCTGCTTTAGTTAAAAAGCTGCCGATACAAAGATAGTCGGGCTTGTATTTTAGGGAATTAATCAAGGGAATTGTATCTTGATTTATCGCCCCGTCTAGATAAATTTTATTCCTATAGTCTTTTAAACGCAGTTGTTCAATTTTTTTGAGTGTTTCGGGGATAAACGGCGATCCTTGGAAGCCCGGATTGACTGACATGATTTGGATAGAGGGGATAGGGTTTAGGGTATAGCGTTTAGTGAGATCTTCGACTGAATCATCAGGGTTGAGGACGAGGCCTAAAGTTAGAGATGGGAAGTTAGAAGTTAGATAATAGATATTAGGGAAAAGAGAATAATGAATAAAGATATTTTTTACATTGATCAGGCTTCTTAATTTATCTAGCTTCTCAATTTCTTTCTCGTAGTCTTTAACCATCAGATGTAAGTCAAAAGATAATGGACCCATTGTTTCATTGCTCAATTGTTGAATTGTTGAAGAAAATTCTTCAATTTGCATAGTTCGATTAGGTACAAATCTACCATCTGCTATATCAACTTGAAAAGTATTGAAATATGAAATAAGGCGTTTTAATTGAGAAAAAACATCGGTAGAATTCTTTTCTAGAATTGAGGGAATTATTTGCATTTAGTCATTATAGCAGCAAACATGATATAATAGATTCATGGATTTTAATGTCGCAAAGTCGATCTTTGAGAGTTTATATACGGGTGTAAACGGGTACACCATCTCTTCCCAAGCCAGGAAAAATCTTCCCTATGCAAGTAAAGCTCATACCTATGGCGAGGTAACTGTGGAAGGATTTCATAAGATCCTCAAGGAAGCAAAAATTAAACTTGGTGGTAAATTTTACGATCTGGGGTCAGGAACAGGTAAAGCTGTCATTCTCGCCGCTCTTTTTGGCACTTTTTCAAAATTGGTAGGGATTGAGACCCTTAAAGATTTACACCAAACATCTGTAAATATTCTTAATAGATTCGATTCGGAAGTTCGACCAATTCTTCCTATTGAAAAGCAAAAACAGGTCATCGAATTTACCAATGCCGACTTTATAGAGTATGATTTCACCGATTCAGACTTGATTTTCGCCCACTCGACTTGTTTTTATGATGAGCTTATGATTGCTCTCGAGGAGAAATGCGCAAATATCAAAGAAGGAACAAAGATTATTTTGGTGACAAAAACCTTTCAATCGCCATTGTTTCGATTGATAAAAAGCGGAGAGTACCCAATGACCTGGGGAAAAGCAACAGTTAATTTTTATGAGAAAGTTGAGTAGTTATTCGTTTGAACAAAGCTTCACAATCTGTCATTGCGAGGAGTTAAACGACGAAGCAATCCCGATTAAATCGGGATTGCCGCGCTCCAACACTCATCGCTCGCAATGACGACATTTACTATGAGTGAAAAACCCTCCTCGGTTGAAGCTTTGACGGGCAAGGAAAAAAAATGGTGGGAAAGAGTGCCGGTATTAAGTCATGTAGTTAATGCTATTTTGTGGATGTTTGGGAGAAAATAAAGTATGAGAAAAGTTGAAATTTTGAGGCTCCTTTCAGACTTCATATCAATCCAGTCTGTTTCTGCAGATTCAAAACGGAGAGGTGAAATTTTAAAGGCGGTTGATTTTTTAACTAAACAATTAAGACTTATGGGTTTTAAAGTAAGGCTTATAGAAAAAGATAGCTCACCGCCTTTAATATTGGGTGTTTGCCATATTGATACCGATCGATACCAATATGGTAATAGAAAAACTATTGGAATTTATGGGCACTACGACGTCCAGCCAGAAGACCCGGTCGATGAATGGAAGACTCCGCCGTTTACGCTTACAGTCCGAGACGGTAAGATGTACGGCAGGGGAGTAGCAGACAATAAGGGTCATGTGATCCAGAATCTTATTTCGATTAAACACTTAATCGAAACGAAGAAGTTAGACAACAATATTGTATTTATTTTAGAAGGAGAAGAAGAGACAGGAAGCGTGCATTTTGAAGACTATGTATCAGAGGTCAAGGATTTATTGTCAAAGGTCGATGTTTTTTACGTGACCGATGTTGGGATGCATGATAAAAATATACCTCAAATAATCTACAGCTTAAGAGGTCTTTTATATTTTGAGTTAGAGCTAGAAATCGGCATGAGAGACCTTCATTCAGGAATCTATGGAAACAGAGTACTTAATCCAGTACAGATTTTTGCCCATCTTTTTGCAAAAATGAAAGATGAAAAGACAGGAAAAGTTCTCATCCCAGACTTCTATGCTAATGTAAAAAAAATATCTCAAGAAGAACGGAAGCTTCTTACGAAAGCTTATCGTTCAGATGAGGAGGAAAAAAAAGAAGCAGGCGTTTATAGAGTTTTATCTTTAGACAAACGACGACCCTATCTTTCGTCTAAAACTTATCCATCGTTAGATATCAACGGTATTATTTCAGGTTATACAGGCGAGGGAGCAAAGACGGTGATTCCTCGAAAGGCAGTGGTAAAATTCTCATTTCGTTTGGTTGAGAGTCAGGCTCCCAACAAAATAGAAAGATTGATTAAAACCTTTATAACCAAAAATCTTCCTAAGGGAATAAAGTTTCAGTTGAGGACTCTTTCTAGGGACGCTCCTTTTTACACGGATTTCAGGAACGATTATGTTCAGAAAACAGCGCGCATTCTAAAGAAGGTCTTTCATAACGATCCGATTTTCAACAGAGTGGGAGGTTCAATCCCGGCCGCAGAAGTCTTACAACGATTTTTTAAAAAGCCAATAATTTTAACTGGTTTTACAATTCCTGGAGAAAACATGCATTCACCTAATGAAAACTTCGACGAGGAAATGTTTTTTAAAGCTATCAAAGCGCTTGAGAAAATTTATTCGCAATAATATTTTTGTCGCTTATAGTCTACAGACATTTGCACTGCTTCCTGTTACCATGTAAAACATGGATAAAGATTTGCCATATTATGTTGGTTTTTCACACTTCTTGGGAATAGGGCCAACCCGCTTTGCCGCTTTAATTGGACATTTTTCCGACGTAAAAAAAGCCTATTTGGCAAGCCAGAAAGAATTGACAGAGGTTATTGGATCAAAATGGTCGGAGAAGTTTACAAAATTTCGTAGTCTTTTTGACCCTGTAAAAAAACTCGACGAGCTAAAGCGAAAAAATATAATAGTTTTACCACTTGGGCATCACGACTATCCGAAGGCGCTACAAGAAATATCTGATCCGCCGATTTGCTTGTATGTCAAAGGTGATCTAGACAATTTTGATTTTTCCAAATATTTATGTTTTGCAGTTGTTGGAACGAGAAAACCAACGCCATACGGTATTCAGGTGACAAAAAAATTTTCATCAGAGCTGGCGTCTTCCGGATTTGTCATTGTTTCCGGCATGGCTATTGGCATTGATACTGCGGCCCATTGGGCGGCAATTGATAATGGTAGTAAAACAGTTGTCATTTTAGGCTGCGGCGTCGATATCGTTTACCCCGGAGTCAATAGAAGATTATATGATAGGGTTATTGAGAAAGCGGGATTGGTCATTTCCGAGTTTCCACCCGGGCAGTTGGTGGAAAAAGGATTGTTTATCGCTCGCAACAGACTAATCTCCGGCTTATCAATTGGGGTTTTAGTTGTCGAGGGTGCAAAAGATTCGGGAGCTTTGATTACGGCGAGATACGCGGCAGAGCAAGGAAAGGAAGTCTTTGCGCCACCTGGTCCTCTAACGTCAGAGATGTCAGCTGCTCCCAATATACTTCTTAAGCAAGGCGCAAAACTGGTTACATCCATCTACGATATTTTAGAAGAGTTTAACATGCGAATTGCTCCTAGAAAGAAGGAAGAGATTGAGAAAGAGTTGAATGGACAGGAAAGAGTAATTTTTGGAATTTTAAGAGAGGAAGCTAAATTATCAGACGAGATAGTAAATCAAGCCAAGCAGTCCATAGACAAAGTTTTAAACATTTTATCTAGGCTAGAGATAAAAGGAATCATAGAAAAAAACAGCGAGGGAAAATATCAGATAAAAATTTAAATAATCAGCTTTTTCTTTTCAATAAAATCTCTCAAAATTAAAAAATAAAATTCACTAAGATCAACTAAACTTTGATATACTGAAAAATATGAATTACAAAGAATTTATTGTCGAAACGCTTAAATTAGCAGCAGAAATTGCCAATAATAATTTTGGTAAAGTGTCCGGAGTTGCTAAAGAAGGTGACGCCAATCAAGTATTAACAGAGACCGACGTAGAGATTGGTAAAAATATAATAAATAAGATAAAAGAAGCATATCCAGATCACAATATTATTGATGAAGAGATGGGGATTATCGATAACGGCTCACAGTTTACTTGGGTTATTGACCCGATAGACGGGACTAGTAATTTTGCAAACGGTGTTCCTTTATACGGCACAATGGTTGGTTTACTAAAGGAAGATTTACCAATTGTAGGAGGCATTTCGTTGCCTGCTTTTGACGAAATTTGCGTTGCCGAAAAAGGAAATGGAGCCTACTGTAATAACGAAAAGTTACAAGTAACTAAAGAAACTGAATTGATTTCAACGCTAGTAGCTTATGCTATAGATGGTCAGCAAGACCACCCCGATTTTACAAGGGAAGCGTGCAAAATAATGGGAGAAATTATTTTAAAGATTAGAAATTTGCGAAATACTGGTAGTTGTTTTGACGCAGTGATGGTAGCTAAAGGCAAATTTGGGG
>CAYJQQ010000031.1:0-8103 GCA_964372285.1 uncultured Gammaproteobacteria bacterium
TTGTTTTTGATCCAGTTTTTCTGTTTTTCTTCCAAAAGTTCTCCAAGACCTTGAAGGAGCTGATTTTTTTTCACACTCTCAACTTTTTCAACAGCTTGTTTTAAAGCCATTTTTATTGTTAAACCAGTTTTTGCTTTGAGATTTTCTTCGCTGAATTTCCAGTCGTGTTTTAAAAAAAACCAGAGATCAAAAAGATCGCGGGCGGCAAATTTTTTTCTAGTCAATAGCGCTGCAAGTTTCCCTGAAATCATATCACCCTTTTTCATAACAAGCATCGGAATACCCAGATAATTTTTTAGCTCGAAAGAACTTTTTACCGGCCTTTTGGAAATTTCTACTTTTACTTTTCTCCCTTCTTTTTGATAGCTTAAAAGGAAAAAAAGAGTATATTTTTTTTCTGTTGCTTCGGTAACTGCACCATATTGAGGAAGAATTTTTTTTAGTTTCTCAAAAACTATAGATTTTTTGTTCTCTTCCAGAAGATCAAAATCAAGATCGACCGAGAGTCGAGGTAGATCGTATAATAAAAAAGCAGCAGTACCTCCTTTAAATCCAAGGAGATTTCTTAAATTAGGATGAGAATAAATTTCTTTTAGAATTTTCACTAAGATAGTTTTGTGTCGGGCTTTATCCAGCATATTCGTTTTTGAATGTCTGATAATAGTCCTCTACCCTATTATCTAACGTCGGACTTCGGAAAATTTTCTTGATTTCGTTGACTTTTTCCCAATCCAACAATTTAAGATTGTCGAAGTGATAATTTCTGTATAAAAAAATGGCATCCAAAAATGCCCTTTCTTTTGTAGCTGTGGAATAGTAATTTTCCTTTTTTATGCCGACGTTACTCAAAAGCACATCATCTTTAATCTTACGATAGTAGATTTCTTGGTTAATAAGGGCAACTTTCCGAGTAAGATAGGAAACAACAAAAATCATTTTATATTTTTGAAAAATTATTCCCTCCTTTTCTAGGACAGTCTCAAGGCTTATATAAGAAGGTGAATATATTTTATTTGCTAGTTCAAGATAATTAAATTGTTGTTTTGCGTAGAATCCTTTTCTTAACCTTTTCAATTTTTCACTTTTGACGTAATAACTTAAGCGCCTCTTTAAATTTTTATAGGAAAGTTGAGGAAAAAGAAGTGAGAGTTCTTTAAGTGAAAAAACTGTTTGGCCTTTTTTGTAAAGCTCAAAAATGAAATCTTCATTCATATATGAACTGAAGGTAACAATAATTGTAACTTACAGTTCATATTAAATATTTATTGCTTCTTTGTCAAGTAGAAGTTATCAATTTTGATAACTATCTAGTGAAATTGTAATTTATAGCAAGTATTTTTGTCAAGGGCGATTTTTTGACAAAATTCCGTGATCACGGAAAAATGTCAATAATAGGAAATAAGTACTTAGAGTTTATTTTGTCCTTCTAACAGTTTAAAACTTTATTTTGTAGCTTATAATCCATTGACCTTAAATTGAAGCTATTTAAAATATTTAATATGAGTTTATTTCTTACATCTTTTAAAATTCGAGTTTTATCGGGTTTTATTACAAATTTATCAGCTGTTTGGTTTTTAGGAATATTTGTAAGTAAATCATTTTTTGCTTTGACAACAAATCTATTAGCATTTATTGTATCCTTATTATTAGCTTTTAAGTTAGAAGAATTGACAGAACAATTTTATGATAAATCTTGATTATCAAATGACCCTTGCTCAAATTGCTTTTGCTCTAATGGTAATTGCTTTAGTTCTTGTTATTTATTACTTCGGCAAATTTCCTCAAAAAAGACACTTCAAAAAATGAACGTAGAACAATAAGATCAATTTCTGGTGATGGTTTTAAATCATTGACAAATTCGCGTAATCACAAAAAAATATCAATAATCAGAATTTAATTCTCTACGTTTTTCCGGTTTTTCAGGGTGATTACTTTTCATTTTGTATAAGTAGTTAAAGCAACGCTAATAAATACAATAATTGTTCCGATGATTAATCCCGTGGTAAGCCTCTCTCCCAGTAATGCAAAAGAAGCTAAGTAAGCGAATATTGGCAACAGATAAAAAGAAAGAGAGGCTGATACGGAACCTCCATGTTTGATCGCATACTGATGAAGTGTATATCCGCCAAGAGTGCCAAATATTGAAACATAAATAACGGCAAATACTGAATTTAACGGCAATGTTGTCAGATAATCAAATTTGAAACTTAGTTCAAGCAATGAAAGTACAAAAAAAATTACACATCCTAAAAAAATAAAGCTAGAAGTGACTATAAAAGGAGAATATAATTTTAGGTATTTTTTTGTGAGTACTCCATAGATTGAGTAAGCAATAACGCCGATTGTGATAAGCAGATTACCCTGCAGACTTCCAGCGTACAGCGAGTCTTTTTCAAGCAGTGGAAGTAAAACAACAATCGCAACTCCAGCCAGGCCCAAGAGAATTAATAACCATTTTTTAAAGCTTAGATTCTCTTTGTGTAACATTAAAACAAATAAACCAGTTAGGATCGGTGTTCCTCCATATAGCATTTGCGCAATGGATGCCGTAGTTATCTTTACTCCCGATACAAAAAAAGCAATATTTATGACAGGAAGAAGAGAAATTAAAAGGAGTTTGAAATAATTTTTATCAAATTTTATTTTTGCTTTGATAAAAAAAGGCAGAATTATAACTGCTGCGATAAAAAGTCTAATAAAGGAAAAACTAAAAGGAGGAATTTTGACGAGACCAATTTTAGTGACCGGCGACATTGCTCCACCCAATATTGACACGATAAGAATTGCTATTATAGCTTTTGTTCTATCAGACATATAATCTACGAAATTACAAATAAGTACGACTTACGCAAAATCTTACTGTTCGAGCCCTGCCTGCCGGCAGGCAGGTTGTCGAGAACTTCTCGACTCGTCCGACGTGACGTCGGACTCGCTCGAAGAATAACTGCGTAAGTCGTATAAGTACGAATTTACGAATTATTCAAAGAATTCCTCGAAGCTCTGCTTCGAGGTTGCATCTGTCATTCCCGTCCCGATTTTCATCGGGATAAACTCCAGCGGACTATTGTCCCCTTTAGGGGAAATTTAGTATATTCGTAAAAATTCGTAAATTCGTAGTATCACACTGTAGTAATATTATATACTAGCGATATGAAAGTTATAATTCTTTGCGGAGGTGTAGGGACGAGATTGAAGGAAGAGACGGAATTCAAGCCAAAGCCGATGGTTTACATAGGCAATAAGCCTATCATCTGGCACATTATGAAGATTTATTCCTCTTACGGTTATAACGAATTTATTCTTGCTTTAGGATACAAAGGAGACTACATAAAAGATTTTTTCTTGAATCAAAAGGCATTCACTTCTGATTTTACTCTTAATACTTATACCCACAAAGCAAAATTTTTTCTAGAAAATAGATCAGAAATAGATAGTTTTAAAATCACATTTGTGGATACAGGTCTTGAGACGCTCCCTGGCGAAAGAATTCTCCGCTGTCAAAAATATATACCAGAAAGAGATAAGTATTTCATGGTTACCTATGGAGACGGAGTTTCAGATATAGATATAAACGCGTTGGTAAAATTTCACAAAAAACAAAAAACCATCGGTACAATAACTGGCATACATCCTCGTTTTAAATTCGGTGTTGTAAAAATCAATAATAATGGTTTAGTGAAAGAATTCAGCGAGAAACCGATTATGAGCGATTGGGTAAACGGTGGCTATATGATATTTGACAAACGTTACTTCGATTACCAAAAGCCGCGAGAGCTCGAACATGAAGCGCTAAAAAGATTGGCAAAAATTAGTCAACTATCTTTATATAGACATACGGGCTTTTGGTTTGCGATAGATACCCATAAGGAATACGAGGAGTTAAATAAAATTTGGAAATCTGGGAAAGCGCCGTGGAAGGTATGGAAATAATACAAATTTCTAATTTCTAATAAAATATCAATGAGTAATTTTTCAAACAAAAATATTTTAGTTACCGGTGGTACTGGTTTTGTTGGCTCTCATTTAGTTGAAGAATTGGTAAAGCAGAAAGCGAATGTTGTGACTACTTTTATAAGTACCTCTCCCCTCTCCTACTTTTTTACTCAAGGGTTAAATAAAAAAGTAAAGATGGTACACGTTGATGTTGAAGATTTTGAAAAAATTTATGATCTGATAGTTAAAAATAATATTGAAATAATTTTTCATTTGGCAGCGCAAGCTTTGGTTGAGACGGCATATTATAATCCAAGAAAAACGTTTTCGACAAATATAATAGGAACAGTCAATGTCCTAGAAAGCGCCCGATTATATCCAAAAATAAAGGCAATCGTTATTGCTTCTTCGGATAAAGCGTATGGTAAATTAAAGTACACCTCTGAGGCGACCTCATTAAGCAGAAGAACTTCCGAGGTTGAGGAGGAGCGAAGCGACGGGAAAACCTCGGAAGTTAAAGAAGGGGGAAAATACTTTGAAACTGATCCCCTAAGAGGAGATCACCCCTATGAAGTTTCAAAGTCATCTGCAGATCTGATTTCTTATTCTTATTTCAAAACTTACAATTTACCGGTTGTGATTACGCGCTTTGGAAATATCTACGGAGAGGGCGACCTGAACTTTTCGAGGATTATTCCTGGTATTTTAAGAGCGTTAATTAAAAATGAGAAGTTAGAAGTTAGAAGTGATGGGAAGTATGTGAGAGATTATTTATATGTTAAAGACGTAGTCAATGGTTATTTGTTGTTAGCCAATAACATTGAAAAAAGTAAAGGGGAGGCGTTTAACTTTGGTTCGGAAGAAACGTTAAGCGCGATTGAGGTTATCAATTTAATCGGCCAAATCTTGAAAAAGAAAGTTAAATACAAAATCTTAGATATTGCTAAAAACGAAATTCCTTATCAGTCGCTCGACTATGCAAAAATTAAAAAAACTTTGGGATGGAAGCCAAAATTTGAGTTGAATAATGTCCTCAAAAACGTCAAAAAATGGTATGAAAATATTCTAAGATGAGAAAAATTCCTACTTCGATGGCGACCCAGCACCCGGATAACGCCTCTGTCCCTTACTGGCATAAGAGCCCTTTTATCTCAAACTCCGACGAGATAAAAGAAAGTTATCTTTGTTTTTCTGATCTTGATATTGATGAGTACAACTGGGATTGGGAGGGAAAGTTTGTTGACGAGGCAGTGGTGGATAGACTTCTGCATGAATATTTTGATTATTTCAGCAAATTTCCCTTAGGCAAAGAAAAATTTCTTACCTTTCGCATACCAAATCCAAAAGTTGAAAAACAGTTTCGTCTTGCGCGTTCTTTCATGGTAGCGATAACCAATAGTCAATTAATGCAGAGTATGGGATTTAAGGATCATCCGATTTTTGAGATGATACTTCCTTTGACCGAGACTGCGGAAGACATTATAGAAATCCAAGAGGCTTTTAGACAACTTGTTAGAATTGAGCATCCGCTTTTAAAGATGAAAGATTCAATCCAACATATTGAGATAATTCCTCTTATCGAGCAGGTTGAGCGTATCGTCGGTTCTGGTGATTTGATCAGAAAATATATCAGGCTTCACAAAAAGGTATTTGGAAAAAAGCCATCATATCTTCGTCCTTATCTGGCAAGAAGCGACCCGGCGTTAAATTCAGGCCTTGTTCCTACAATGCTAGCCATAAAGGTTGCTCTCTCGGAATTTGAAAAAGTTGAGGAGGAAACAGATATCAAGCTTTACCCAATGATCGGGACAGGAAGCCTGCCGTTTAGAGGAGGTGTCACCCCAGATATGATAGATCAAGCTATCGAGGAGTATGCTGGTGTATCGACTTTGGTTATCCAAAGCGGCTTCCGATATGACTATCCTAAGTCACAGGTTAAAAAAGCCATACAAAAGCTCAAAAAGAAACTTCCCCAGACAAAAGCGCAAATCCTGCGCGACAAAGAAGTTAAGCTCATAAGAAAAGTCATTAGTTTGTTTGAACAGCCCTACAGAGAAACAGTAGAAAAACTAGCTCCTTTGATAAATGCTTTGAGTCACGAGTTTCCAAGAAGAAGAGAACGTATGCAGCATATTGGTCTTTTTGGCTATTCTCGAGGAGTAGGGGGAGCAAAGCTTCCCCGGGCTATACCTTTTACCGGATCGCTCTACTCCATCGGTCTCCCGCCAGAAATTATAGGAACCGGTCGGGGAATACGCAAGGCTAAAAAGGAAAAGAATTGGCAGGAAATCTCTCATATATATAAACATTTCAGGAAAGACATCATTCACGCAGGATATTTTCTAAACAAAGAAAATGTAGAAAGACTTGGCAAAGATATGAATATTTGGAAAGAGATAAAAGAAGATATTGAAGCTTTGGAGGATGCACTTGAGGTAGAGTTGGGGCCAAAAAATGCTTTACACTTAGAGCATCATAAATTAGCTAAAAAAATTTGGAATAATTTCAAAAATAAGAAAAAAATTTCAGTGTTCATAACTCGAGGAGGGGTAATCCGAAAAAGTTTGGGGTGACGACAGATATATTCATTATTCACGACTAACTCGCAGAATTGCTTTTGCTGCTTTTGGAATACTTTTGAGAGATAATCCACCGAAGTTGATGCGGCTATTGGAGAGAAGATAAATCCCATATTTCCTCTTTAAGATTTTAATTTGCGATTGGTTTAAACCCAGAAGACTAAACAACCCCCACCCATCTTTTACAAAATCAAATTGGCCAGAGGTATATTCTACAAACAATTCTCTTCTTTTTTTTAAGCTGTTAACAATCTGCTTTAATGCTCTAATCCAGTCTTGCTTCAATTCCCTACTTTCCAGTATGGTTTTTGCGATTAATTCCCCAAATGCCGCAGGGCTTGTGTTCACAATTCTAAAAAGGTATTTTAAGTGTTCTTCAATCAATTCTTTTTCCTTTTTTGATTTTCCGAGCAGCAAAAGTGCGCCTGTTCTGTGTTGATACAAAGTCATGTTTTTTGAGTAAGAGATCACAACGGAGGTAGGTATTTTCTTTTCGATAAAAAGTCTGACGGGAAAGCTATCCTTATCGATATTTTGGCCTAAACCCATATAGGCAAAGTCAAACAACACTTTGTTTCTGTACTCTTTGATTAATTGAACTAGCTGAAGCCATTGGCTTTTACTAGGATTAATACCTGTAGGGTTGTGTGTGGGTCCTGCATGAAAAAGAACTTCAGTTTTGGGATGTTTTTTTAAAGCTTTACTGAAAGACTCAAGATTGAAATTTGCATCCTTATCTAAGTGATTGTGCCGTATGATAGAAAAACCAAAATGAGTAAAGATTCGTTCATGATTTTCCCAAGTGGGAGATCCAATAACTATCTTTGGTCGACGATTAAGCTGTTTTATAAATTTTGCCCAAATATAAAGTCCATTTGTTCCTCCCATCACTCCCTGTTTTGCAATTACATCATTCATATCGGAAAATAAATCTCCGCCAAGTATTGTTCGGACGGTTTCCTTCAGAAATGCAGGATCGCCAGATAATGAAAGGTAGTTGAAGTTATCGAATTTGAGGCATTTGATAGCTTTTTTGACTATTGGTAAGACAAAGGGATTGCCCTGTTCATCAAGATATACCCCTATTCCGCCATTGATTTTGTCTTTTCGAGGATCGCTCTCAAACTCGGATTTTAATTGAAAAATTTCGTCAGGAATAATTTTAAGACTCAAATATTTGTTCGAGTTTATCGAGAACTTCTCGACTTAGCTCGAAGTGTAATTTAAACTAATAATAATCCATTTACTTATATATGTAAGCCAATTTTCTATTTTTGTGGTCGTTGAGAATATTTTCTATTATATACGGCGGTCTGCCTTTGACTTCCTCAAAGATGATCTGAATATATTTCCCAACTATGCTAATCGCCAACATCTGGATACCGCCAAAAAAGACGATCGCCAGCATGATTGGTATCTGGGCTCTGATTGGATTTCCAAATACAAAGACGACAAACAGATATCCGACCAAAAACAAAAAGGAAAAAAGAACAAGGATGAATCCAAGACTCGTCATGATATCCAATGGAACAAATGAGAAGCCAAGGAGTCCTCTTTGCGCGTCTCGTACATAATCGAAAAGATTATTTTT
>CAYJQQ010000032.1:0-8004 GCA_964372285.1 uncultured Gammaproteobacteria bacterium
CTATTTTTGCTAAATTTCTTATCCTATCTAAGTGTTTAATGACGCGGTTTACTTCTTTTTTATCTGATTTGTCATCAATGGTAACACTGTCTCTTTTATACTTCGGATCAAATTCTACTGTTGTCGTTGTGGTAAGATTACTCAAATTCATAGAAATACTTCCGTTTTCGGGAAGTCTTAGTTTCTCATCTTTTTTACCCCAGTATTTGATAAAAGCGATATTTGACGGCGCAACAGCTGTAGCTTTCATAACTTTTTATTTAACAATTATTCTAGGAAGTTAAGCTTACCCCTTTGGCATTATTACTAACGTTTATTATCTCTCCTCCAACTTTTTCAATAGCGCTTTCCACCTGCTTTCTGTTTTCCTTAGAAACGAGGGCAATCATGCAGTCTCCTCCGCCAGCGCCAGAAAGCTTAGCCCCATATGCGCCTGCTTTCAAAGCCGCCTCAACCATCTTGTCTAACTTAGGAATACTCACTCCGAGCTTTTGTAACAACTTATGATTTTCTGTCAAAGATTTTCCGAGTTTATTTAGATTATTCTCTAACAAACTTTTTTTTGTCGACTCGACCAATTTGGCGATTTTTTCAAAAATCATCTTCAACTCATTTTTTCTATTTTCAAATGTTTCGGCAACTTTTCTTACATAAAAAGGAGTGTCTGCTTTGACGCCGGAATAACCAACAACCAGAGAAAGTGAATCAATATTCAAAGGCTCTATCACCTTTCCCCCGGTTACAAAATATAAAATCCCACCATATGTTGCAGCTGCAATATCAAATCCCGAACCAACTCCTTGGATCTTCAAATTTAACTTATAGCTCAAATCGAAAATCTCCCTTTTGGAAATTGATACATTAAATAACGAACTTAAAGCTACAAAAGTAGCAACAGTAACAGCAGATGAAGACCCCAATCCGACATTATGGGAAAAGTCGCCGTTAGTGATAACCTTGACGGATTTTTTGATGTTAAATTTTTCCCTAAAATCCGCAATTGCCTCCAAGACGAAACGGCTTTCTTTAACCTGCGGAGTAACTATTTCATCCTCTCTTTTATTAATAACTTCTGCCTCAACGTACAATCGTTTATCAACCGCCGTCACAATACAAGGATATCCATAAACAACCGCATGTTCTCCCAGAAGCATCAATTTTCCCGGCGCTGAAACCTTAATTTTCATTCTGTAATCCTCTATAATCCTGCTGGAATTTATAAAAATTGATTTTTTTCTTTTTAAGATAATCTTTTAATTCTCTTCTTTTAGTCGTATAAAATAACAAAAAGCCTGATCCTTCTTTTTTTCCACCTCCCCCTGTAACTTTTCCAAATCCAAATGGTTCTAAATCTTTTAATAAATTTTTTGCTTTTTTTGAAACAACACCCAACATTTCCAGCAAAACTTGATTATCTATTATTGATTTTGTAAAAAAATCAAGGTCTTCTTTTATGACCGAGACAACCATTCTCTTTGTGGTCTTTTCAATATCATTCAAAATCTCTTCAACTAATCTGGGAGATTTGTTATATTTTTGGCCAACCACATTATGTACCATGAATCCTGTTGTTTCTTTTGGTTCACCTGAGTCAATAAGATATAACCCATCCTCAATTTTTTTTGGAATCTTAAAGTTTAGAGCAGAAATATTTTTCAAAAACTCGAATTCTTTTCGATAAAAGATAATTCCTCCGAAACATGATGCCGTCACATCAACGCCAGAAGCGTTGATGTGAAAATATTTTTCGGCTTGATATGCGACATTATTTATCACTTCTTTTTCAAACTGCCTGCCAGCGTAAAATTCTAAAAACGCAGCCGAAGCGGCAACGCATAATGCCGCCGAAGATCCTAACCCTCTTCCTATTGGTATTTCCGACTTGATCTTAAAATCAAATACTTTATCTACAAATTTAATTTTTTGTTTCCTTAAGTAATTTTTTACTACATCAGTAATGTGTAAAACTTCTTTTGACTTGTTACCAATACTGCTCGGCCGAGCATGATGAGTAACGGCAAACTTTAATCTCAAGTTAATTGAAGAAACAATGGCCGGTTTTCCATAAACAACGGCATGTTCACCCGAAAGAATGACTTTTGCCGGAGCCGTGTAACTTATTATTTTTTTTGACGTTTCACGTTTCATGTTTTACGTTTTATTCTATCGGTTTAAGTTTTATTCCATAAACTAAGACGTCTTCAGCTGATCCATCTCGAACTTTTCTTAAGATGACTTTGACCTTTTTTCCGATTTGCAATTCCTCTTTCTCATAATCAACAATTGGCGCCGTTATTTTTTCTCCGCTTTCCAACTTTACAATAGCTACTGGGTATGGAGCAAATTTCTTAAATTCTGATTCTGCCATATGGATGACTGTCCAGGTTATAATTTTGCCCTTTTTCCCCAGAAGGCTTCTGATTTCTTTCTGCCGTCGCCAAATTTTGACTGGTGAGATCATATTTTTTATTCCTGTCATTCCGGACTTGATCCGGAATCTATTTAATTCTGGATTCCCGCCTTCGCGGGAATGACAATTACGCTATGCGCCTAATATTGTCACCACCGCTGTTCCTCCACTCCCTCCGACATTATGAGCTAATCCGTACCTTGCATTTTTTACCTGCCGATTGGTAGCTTGACCAGTAAGCTGCAAATAAATTTCTCCTATTTGCTTTATTCCCGTTGCGCCAACTGGATGGCCTGAAGCCTTCAATCCTCCAGAGGTGTTTACAATTAAAGCGTCGTTTGATCCATACATTGTTGATAATTCCTTTATCCTGTCTCCTCCCTCGCCTTTTTTCCAAAAACCTATATCTTCCATAGCCAGAATTTCTGCGATTGAAAAACAATCATGGACTTCGGCTACATTTATCGTTTTTTCTTCAACTTTACCTTTAAAAAATGCTTTATCTGCAGCTATTTTGGTTGCTAATATTTCATCCAATCGTTTTCTCTTTTTCAAAGAAATAGTGTCGGAAGCTACCTCAGACGCTAAAACAGCAACAGTATTTCTTGTCTTTTTTTTAATAGAATTATCATTAGTCAAAATTACTGCCGAAGCTCCGTCTGAGGTAGAACAACAATCCAACACCTTTAAGGGATAAGCCACATAAGGACTCTGCATTACTTGCTCTACAGATATTATTTTTCGAAAATGTGCCTTATCATTAAGACTTCCATGGTAGTGGTTTTTATAAGACACATAAGCTAAATTTTCTTCAGTGTAATCATACTTTTGCAAGTAATAATTTGCCATCATGGCGTAAAGCCCAGGAAATGTAAGTCCCGCCTCCTGTTCCTCACCAGACGCAGCCGAAGCAAGAGCCGAAGTTGTCTCTTCTGGAGAATAATCAGTCATTTTCTCGGCTCCAACCACCAATATGGTTTTTCCAGGTTTTGATTCCAGATAATTTTTTGCCAGGTGAAAAGCTACTCCTCCCGAGGCGCAAGCTGCTTCAACTCTGAAAATAGGTATATTAACTCCTAATATTTCGGCAATTTTTGAAGGAGTATGTAAATTGTTTTCCAGAACGCCGGCCAGCATATTGGCAAAAAAAATAGCGTCGATCTGTTGTTTTTCTAATCCAGTGTTTTTTAAAACTCCTTGAATCGCCTCCTCGATTAAATCAGAAAGCGATTTATCCCAAAGTTCCCCAAACTGTGTCGTGTAATAACCAATAATAGAAACCATAAATATGATACGAATCTACAAATAATATGCGAATACTGCGAATTTGCTAATTCAGATTATGAAGTCTGGATTAGTATATTCGTAGATTCGTATAAAGATTCGCATCATTCGTATCATATAGTTTGCATGAACTTTAAATATGTTGGGTAATCTATATATTTTTTATTTCCAACCGCTCTTCTAAAAGCTCTCTTTCTTTTTTCTAAATGTTTCGTCGCTTTGAAAATGAATGCGTCTGATCCAGCTCCTGATCCGTAAGACGCAAGAAGTATCATGTCGTCCGGCTTTGTCACTTCCAGCACGGAAATCAAACCCAGCAAAGCCGAAGCAGTATAGGAATTGCCCAAAAAGTCAACTACGAGCGAGGGCTCAATCTGTGATCTGGAAAATCCTAAAGAATTCGCAACTTCTCTGGGAAATTTGCCGTTTGGCATATGAAAGACTGCGTATCCAAAATCAGAAGGTTTCATCTTTGTATCTTCCAATAATTTCTTCACTGATTGTTGGATATGAAAAAAATAAGACGGTTTACCGGTAAATCTTCCTCCATGCGAAGGGTAACGGATTCCCTCCCTTCTCCAAAAATCAGGCGTATCAGAAGAATAAGAAGTTGCAGCAATGATTTCTAAAGCTACGTCTTTTATTCCAAGCAATAATGAAACCGAACCCGAAGATGTAGTATATTCTAACGCGTCGTGAGGTTCTGAGTTTGCTTTATCTGCGGCGACTGTTAAGGCATAATTTGTGTAACCTGACTTAACCAAAGATGCACCTGAAATAATTGCCCCAGTTGCCGCCTTACAAGCAAACTGCGTGTCAGTAGCAAGATAACTATGATCTATTCCTAAAAACTCACCTAAGATTGTCGAGGCAGGGTTGACTACATAAGGAGGAGTCTCTGATCCGAAAAAAATTGCTTTAATATCATCATCTTTCAAAGATAAGTTATCTAAGGCCATAGACGCAGACTCGTAAGCCATAGTCAGAGAGTCTTCGTCGTTGCCTGAAACAGACTTTTCAATTACTTTAAGAGATTTTTTTACGTCTTCCGGATTCTTACCCCAAACTTTCGCTATATCTTCTACTCTTATCCGATATTTTGGAATATAAAAACCGTAAGAAACTATACCAACCATAATTAAAATTGATCTAATTACCCTAATCCTTCGATTACACTCAGGATTATCCTGAGCCCGTCGAATGGATAATTTCTAATTGACCTAATTATTTTTGTAATTTGGAATTTGGGATTTGATTAGAAATTAGATATTAGAAATTAGAAATTTTAACGTCCTAATCTTTCATGCGCCTTTGCCAACTTTCCTTCTGCTAAAGAAGCTAAGAGCGATATCTCTCCGGCTAAAATCGCTCCCACAAAAACTTCAGCTAACTCTTCTGAATTTTTTGCTCCAATAATTGACAGAGCCTCTAGTTTTGTCTTTAATTTAGTTCCGCCTCCTACTGTGCCGATCATTATTGCCGGCATATAGACAGAAAAATAAAGATCGCCGTTTTCTAACGGCTTAACAACTGTGATTCCCATGCTACCCTCTACAGTATGACTTAGATCTTGACCAGTTGCTGCAAAAAAAGCCGAAACAATATTGGCAAATTGAGCGTTAAATCCCAAAGATCCGCTCATCGCCGATCCGATCATGCATTTTGCCAACCAAACTTCAAAAATATCAGAAGCGTTTGATTTCAAAACTTCTCTGATAACTTTTTTGGAAAGAACTACCTCTGCCCAGCCTCTGAAACCTCGGTTGCTTACAAAATTTAACCAGGCAGGTTTTTTGTCTATATCAAAATTACCAGCCAAAGATAAACATTTTATTTTCGTTTCTTTCTCAATCAGTTCGACTATCTTTTGAGTTGCAATCGTTACCATATTCATACCCATCGCATCTTGCGTATCAAAATAAAATCTTACATAGGCGTAGCTCCCTACTGTTCTCACTCCCACTTTTAAAAATTTAAGGTGTGATGAAGTTTTTTCTGCCTCATTAGCCAACTTTTTTTCATTCTTTTTAATCCATCTATAGAAATACTCACTTTTTTCAATCCCTCCCGTATAAAAAACCGGCCCTCTGGTTGTCCCAACTCTGTGAATGTTCACAATTGCTCCACCCGACATAGTTATAACCTTACACCCTCTATTCACCGACGCCACTAACGCTCCTTCCGTAGTCGCCAAAGGAATAAAGTAATGTTTCATGTTATATGTTTCATGTTTTATGGCAAGCGGTCCTGCAACTCCTAGAGGTAGTACTGTTGCCCCAATTAAATTCTCACAGTGTATATCTTTTTCATCTTCAATAAGCGCTTTCTCTACATAATCTAGCTTAATTTTTAGTTTACTTTTCAAAAAATCACGACGTTCTTTTGGACTTTTAAATTGTGACAATCTCATATCTATTAAAGTCGAGAGAGAAGATAAAATCATTCCTACTAAATGAAGGGAATTCTGAAAATTCTGCTGTAGTAAAGAAGCAGAGAATAAGGTATAAACCAGGCAAAGTACAAAATCATAAGATAAACAATTCGATAAAAGTTGAATTTTGTGGAAAATCGAATTGCTAAATAAACCAAAATAACCTTCCAAGCCAATAGACTCAACGAATAAGCTGTAAAAAAGATAGTAAAAGCTCCACCCAGCAAAGAAAAAGTACGTGGAGGCGGGAGAACAATATATAAGACTGAAGTTGTTGAAAACCAAATGAGTGTTGGTAAGAGAGCGTAAGAAAAAGTAAAAACAAAACTAGAAATCTTCAGATTTTTTTTTGCAATCGAAGACAAAAAATAGAAAAAAAATACACTCAAAAAAAAATTAAATAAAAATATAAAAAAAATAAAGGTCGCTGGATACGGTTTATCACGCAAAAAATAGGCAAACTTAAAATAGATAAAAACTAGACTAAATATTATCCCAATCTGCCAATAATCTTTTTCCTCTGCAATCTTCCGCATGGCTTTATAAGGAAAAAATATCAGAAGAAAAAAATTCCTAACAACTAAAACAAAAGAAGATAATAAGTCAACTGTAATTTTATCCGTGTAAATCCGTGTTTTCCTTAAAATCAGTGTAAATCCGTCTTTATTAAAACCCATATTGCAGCAAGGTAGTCACTTTAATAGCTATACGCCCGATTAAAATATAAACCAAAACTGCAACAAATAAAGATAAAGGAATTATAATCACAAAGGGCAAACTCTTAAGATATGAAGTAGTTTTCTTATAAATAAAAGTCAAAAGATCAACACCAAGATCGTTTGGCTCAACCGAAAATGTTTCTTCTAATTTTTGCTGTAATCTATAACTAAATGCTTTCATTTTTGTTAGGGTAAAGCCTGAAAAATCTTAATAAATGCCTTACGCGCCCGAAATAATAAACTTTCTGTCGCCTTAAAGCCCAAGGATAATTTTTCCGCAATGCTATTTACTTTCTCTCCATCCATATATTTGAGTCTCAAAACAAACCGGTAATCATTTGGTAACGTTTCCAAAGTCTTTTTTATTTTTCGGGAAAGTTCTTTCTTTTCAAGTTCATCGTCAATGAATATCGTTTTTAAACCTTCTATAAAATATGGCGGAAGCGCAGAAAAAAGAATTTTTTTAAGCTTTTTTTTCCTGATAAAATCAATTGTCTTATTTCTTGCTATAGAGAAAAGAAATGTCTTTAGCGAACTTTGAAAGTGAAAATCCCGAAGCGCCTCGATGAAATCTAAAAAAACATCTTGGGTGATCTCTTCTGCCGTATGATAATCTTTTAATTTACGATAAATAAAATTATGAATGGGTTTTTTGTATAAGCGATATATAGTAAGTAAGGCTTTTTCGTCTTTTTGTATAATCTTTTGGACTAATAAGTTTTCATCCTCTCGATTTAACATATTGAAATAAGCAAGTTCGACTTGCTATAATATTCTATCACAATATGAAACGTAACCGAACAAGACTTACACAGCTGATAATAATTCTTCTAATCGCTGCAGTTTTAATTATTCTAAAAAATCAGCTTCCACAATTCTTAATCCAAAAGCCAAATCAACCATTTTCATCGCTTAAAAAAGAACAAATCAGAGAGATGCTTTTAACTAAAAACAAGCCTGTCCGACTTTATAAAAAAGATAAATTTTGGTATGTCAAAAAAGACAACAATGAATTTAGAGCCGAAGAAGAGAGAATAAATAAAATTATTGATAGCTTTATCAATCTAAAAAAAGACAATATTGTTTCTAGTAATAAAAAAAAACATAAAGAACTAGGCATAGATAAACAAAAAATGGAGATCAACGCAGGCGGAAAATCG
>CAYJQQ010000033.1:0-5942 GCA_964372285.1 uncultured Gammaproteobacteria bacterium
TAAATAGTTTTTTCAGATTATCCAGTTGATGAGTAACGTCATCCAGCTCATCTGCTCTAACATAGAAAAGCGGCGACAACAATAAAATAAAACTCAAAAGAAATAATAAAGTTAACCTTCTCATACTTTAATTGTGACTGGGATATAATGTTATTGTTCGAGCTTGTCGAGAACAATTTAGCGGTTGCTTCTCGACTTCTCCGCCAGCTGGCGGATTCGCTCGAAGAATAATGTCCCACTCATACTTTAATTATATGAAATTTGGCCTTAAACTTTTGCTATACTGAAAATATGAAAAGATTTTTCGTTTCGGCATTTTTTTTGCTATTTTTATTCGTCTTCACACCTTCGATGCTTGGGCAAACGACACCAATACCGCCGCCTACCAGTCGGTACGCGGCCTGCGATCTTTGTGGATACTGTCCGCCGGACCGCCTGCCGTCAACCTGGGAAAAATGTCGGCTATGCCTATATCCAAACGCAAGCAGTGACCCCGCGCTTAAAGAGACTCTACAAGTCGATACAGGAACCAATACCGGCCCGACCCCCTATCAAGGCCGCCAATATACTGTCATAGGTTGCATAAAGACAGATTTGGGAAGTTTCAGTCAAGAAGGAGCGGCGGCGAGCGTCGTACAAATTATACTCAATGTCATATTTAGCATCATCGGAGGTATAGCTTTCCTGTATCTTATCTACGGCTCATTTATCGTACTCACCTCGCAAGCAGAACCGGAGCGGCTCAACTACGGAAAAAGACTGATTTATGGAGCAATTATTGGCTTAATTTTTAGCCTTTCCTCTGTGTTTATCGTCAATTTCCTAGCCGCTGGACTAAAAATTCCCGGATTTTAATTCTTTTGCCCTCTCCTTTTTAAGTAGATCCCAAGAGAAAGCGTTGAGAAAAAAATGGGTAAAAAAAGGCTGGGCGAACCCGTTGCCGGAATTGAGGTTGGTGAATTTGGAGTGGGACTGTAGATGTTACTATTGTTTTGACTTAACACCCGTGTCGCAGCTGGGGTAGGGGATATATGTGGCTTAAATCCAATAGTTGGGGTTGGAGTAACTCTTTTTTGGCCTAGACTCTTTATCTTATTTCTTAGATTAAAACGGCCTGTAATTACCGTTAAAAAAACAATGACTACGACTAAACCCAGGACAAAGGAGATAATTTTATTGAAGTTATCCATTATATATATAATAACATTATAGGATAAGATTTGCAACTAAGTTGACTTTTTCCGAAAAATGTAGAAAAATAAAAGTATGGAGAATCCCCAAACCGTCTTTTCCTGGAAAGCTCCTTTGAGACCCTATAAAAAAAGGTCCAAACTGGTCTTACGATTTTATTTGGCTGTAGCACTCCTCTTGTCTCTTATTGTATTTTTTTTCGGCGACAAAATTCTCCTCATCCCCATTTGGGCAGTTTTATTTTTGTTTTATGTCTTGACCATCACGCCTCCGCCTGAAGTAGAGAATAAAATTAGCAAATTTGGGCTAGAAACAGCAGGCATCACCCTAAGATGGGAGACTCTTTCTCATTTTTACTTTACTAGTCGGTTCGGGTTTTGTATCCTTACTGTCGTCAGCCACGCGCCGTATTTTTACCATGCCTATTTGGTGGTCCCCAACGAAGATATTAAAAAAAGTCTCATGATCATTCTTTCCGAGCACCTAGTCTTCCAAGAAAAACCCCAAAGAAGTCTGACCGATAAAATGATAGATTGGTTTGCCAAGCTAATTCCTGATGAGGAAGCTGAATTTCCTCACAAGGAGGCTAAGCGTTCTGAAGAAAAAACTACTTCTGCCCCAGCAAATCTTCCAACTTCTTCTTCCAAACCGCAACCGGCGTCTCTTTGACTCCAAAAAGTCTTCCCCAGCGAATCACGCCCTCGTCGGTTGAGATCAAAAATCCATCGAGTTCTTTGGCCAGCACGATAAGATCAAGGTCTGCCAAACTGTCAAGAAATCCAAAGCGTGTAGCCTGACGGTATCTCTCTCTGAATTTTTTTATTACCGAGCCAATCTGAATCTGAAAGTCTTTTGTCGAAAGATTATCTTTACCCTGCATAGCTTTTCCCGCCCTTTCTATCTCTTCCTCGCCGATATTAAGCCCTCGGTAACTTCGTTGTCGAATGTCATCTATCAGTTCGTAAAAGACATGACCCGGGAACGTCACTTTGGCCGCATCAGGAGATTTTACCGTTATGGCGGATAAAAAGTCCTCGAGAAATGCTTGATCTTTATTTTCGAAGAAGCTCAAAAATTCGTCAACCACCCGGGGGGGCAGATAAAACTCTGCCTTCTCTGCCGCTTTGAGTTTCTTAGCCATTTCAGTAAGCTTTTTTACCACGTCTTCGGTCTTTTCTCCCAGATTCAACCCCGCCTCCATGTTGAAAAACAAATTAGCATCCAAAACATATTTTTCCATAGTATTATTCTAGCTTAACCTGCAAATTTTTTTCTTCAAAGATAATTTTGAAATGTTTAAAAATTCCTTGTCTGCCTAAAAGATTTACGCTCACGCTATATTCGTATGAGAATACAATTGGAGCAACTAATTTTGTCTGTCCAATTGCAAAAGTTAATTCATGTATAAAGCCCTCGATTCTACCACCAATTCCTTGTAGATACATTTTTTTACCTTTTGCTATGTCTAAATTCAACTCATCTGCGACTTCTTCCCGGAATATTGAAATCGTAGCTCCAGAATCAATAAGTGCTGATGTGTATGTTCTTGCATCCTTATATTTGAGAGAAAGATCAATTATCGGGAAAAAGTTTCCAGTGACGTCTCTTTTATATTTGAAGAAGTTCATTTGATAATAAGAACATAAGGACCTTCATCTCTTCTTGGTACCTTAAAAGAGTAAGCTTTGATTTTTTTTTCATCTTTTGTTTTTGCGGTAACAAGACTGGAAATTTCCTTCAGTGTCTCGCCAACAGCAATAACCCTATCCTTCTTTGGGTCAATAGCAACCCACATTCCCTCAAATTTTCCTAGTTGTTCTGTTGAGACATTTACTCTTTTCATACAGTCTAATGATATTAAACTGGCACCGCGATGTCAAATTGATCAACCCAGCCCCATATTAAAAAACAAATTAGCATCCAAAACATATTTTTCCATAGACACAAAATGTCACATTAAGTAAAAAGTTGATACACTTATACCTCTTGACTGGTGTTGTGAAAATGTGTAGGATTTGTGGACAAGTTATCCACATGTATAATTTATGTCTATCTTGTCCACTTTTTGGGATCAATTTTTAGGGTCTTTGCTAAAAGATAAAAAAGAGCCGCCTCTTCTATACTCTCTTTCAAAACAGCTGCAACCTATCGAACTAACAGAAAACAAAATTACATTAGGATGTCAGAACCAGGGGCTAAAGTTTTATTTGGACACGGGAAAACCAAAGGCAGAAATAGAAAACGCTCTTTCTGCTCATATCGGTAAAAAAATGCAAGTCGAATTTGTAGTAATTTCGTCAAAGAAAAAGGCCAAAGACACACCTCTTCTCAATTTTAAACCCAATTTAAACGACCTGTTTTATAAAACCGGCCTACACGCCAAATACAGCTTTGAAAACTTTGCTGTTTCCTCAACCAACCAGGTGGCATACGCTGCGGCTCAAGCTGTCACCAACGGACTCGGAAACACTTATAACCCTTTGGTCCTTTACGGGGGTGTCGGAGTAGGTAAAACACATCTCGCCCAAGCAATTGGGAGAAACGCGTTGGAGCAAGACGCGGATAAAAAAATTTTCTTTTGCCCTAGCGACCAATTCACCAACGAACTGATCGAGTCGATTAGAGAAAAATCTACGCCCAGCTTTAGAAGAAAATATAGACGATTAAATCTTCTCATAGTCGACGACGCCCAGTTTATTGCCGGCAAAGAAAAAGTACAAGGAGAGTTTTTTCATACTTTTAACTCGCTTGTCTCTGCCGGCGGACAGGTAATCCTTACTTCTGATCGCCCGCCGTCTGAAATGAAAAACCTGGAGGACAGGCTTCGTTCTCGCTTTTCTGGCGGGCTTACCGTCGACATCCAACCACCAGATTTTGAGCTACGCAGCGCAATCCTTCTGATTAAGGCGAGGGAAAAAAATATAGAAATTGATATTGAAGCGGCAAAAATCATAGCCGAAAAGATTTCAGATTCCCGTGCGCTAGAAGGAACGCTTCTTACTCTTTATTCAAAAATTTTGGGAAAAAAGGAAAGAATTGACTCGGAAACCGTAGACCAATTCTTTTCCAAAAAACAAGAAACGACAATAAAAAAACTGGTCCCCCAGGATGTTCTAAAAATTATTTGCTCTTTCTACAACATCCGCCAATCCCATCTTAAGGGTAATTCAAGAACTAGCAATCTTGTGCTTCCTCGTCAGATAGCTATGTTTATTTTAAGAAACCAACTCAAAATGAAACTTGAGGAAATTGCTTTCTTTTTAAACAGAAGGGACCACACGACAGTGATGCACGCGACAGAAAAAGTCAGTCGGCTCATGATAAAAGACCCCCTCGTTAAAAGAGAGGTTGATCAGATCATACAATCATTAAGTCTATCAGCATGAAATTCACATCTTTTCAACACTTGTATTTTCGTTGTTTTGCCGTCTTGAAAATCCTCGCCTTTTTTTATACACTTATACCCACTTACTATTACTACTATATTAGATATGAAAATAAAACTAAGTAGGCAAGAATTTTTGGCCAAACTTTCTCTTGCGTCTCGTTTTACTTCGAGTAAACTGTCTTCACTCTCAGCACTTCAAGGAGTTTATCTCAAACTAGAAGGAAAAAAACTGCATCTTTATAGCAGTAATCTGAACTCATTCTTTCACACATCGCTTTCTGTTGAGCCTGAAAAAGAAGGACACTTCGTCATCGAGCCAAAGAAACTTGGCGAGTTTTTGAGTTTCTTGACCGACGCTAAGATAGAACTTGAGGTAGAAGATAAGCAACTTCTTGTAAGATCAGAGAAAACCAGCGGTAAATTTCCCCTCATGAGTGCGGAAGATTTCCCCTTGCCGCCTAAAATAGAAGAGAAAGAACAGAAAATCAAGACAGAATTCCTAACGCGCAATCTCCCCCTCGTTCTCTTCTCTGCGTCAACCGACGAAACAAGGCCGGCGCTATCGGGTGTGAATTTTCTCACAAACGAAGAGTTGATTATTGTGGCTACTGACGGGTTCAGACTTTCATTGGTAAAGACAAAAAAAGAAAAACAGTTGCCGTCGTCCATTATTCCGGCAGAATTCCTAAGAGAGATAGCCGCTTTTATAAAGCAAGAGAAAGAGATCGGTTTTGTTTATTCAGCAAAAGAAAAAATTATCCTGTTTAAGCTGGGGGAGACGGATTTTTACTCTCGTCTCATCGAGGGAGAGTTTCCTCCGTTTGAAAAGGTTATTCCACAGGAAAAGAAGACGACCGTTAAACTGGAAAAAGAAGAGCTCTTACGCAATGTGAAACTAATCTCGGTTTTTGCCCGAGACTTCTCTTACATTATTATCCTCGAGGTAAAAAAGAATGGGGTAAGGTTCACGCCAAGGACCGCAGAGGGAGAAGAAAACATCTCTTTTCAAGAGGGAGAGGTCGAGGGAGAGGAACAAAAAGTGGCGTTCAACTACAAATTTTTACTGGATCTGCTGAATTCGGTAGAGGGTAAAAATATTACAATTGAGGTTTTGAGGTCAGACGCTCCTGTTGTTTTTAGGGTGGATAACAATCAGGACTTTCTCCACGTCATCATGCCGGTTAGAATACAAGAGTAAAAACAAATTACCAATTCCCAATATCCAATTTCCAATTAATTTTAGAATTTAGAAATTTTGAAATTTGATATTGATTAGAAATTAGGAATTAGATATTAGAAATTCTGAAGGAGTAAAAACAAATTACCAATTCCCAATATCCAATTTCCAATTAATTTTAGAATT
>CAYJQQ010000033.1:6042-7943 GCA_964372285.1 uncultured Gammaproteobacteria bacterium
TTTGAAATTTGATATTGATTAGAAATTAGGAATTAGATATTAGAAATTCTGAAGGGCTTTCTTTACCAAAGAATCGGCTAAGCTATTCTTTTCTCTCGGAATATATTGATAGACGATAGGAATATTAATCTCTTGCTCTAGGGAGCGGATCTTAAAAATAAACTCCCTAATGGCTGTGTTTTTGACTTTGAACATTCCGTTCAATTGATTTATCATTAGGTTGGAGTCGGAGAAAACAGTTATTCTTGGAACAACCTCTTTATTATTTTTCTTTACCCAGTCTAGCGCTTTTAGTAAGGCGCTATATTCAGCAAAATTATTAGTATTTATCCCAATCTGAGCAGAAAATTGTTGGAGCATTTTTCCGTCTCCGTAGATAAGGAAAGCGATTGCGGCTCGTCCTGGGTTGTTGATCGCCCCTCCGTCCGTATAAATTTTTATTTCCATGTAGAAAGTATACTGTTATTCCCGCGAAAGTCCCGCTCAGCGGGACGAAAGCGGGAATCTATTAAATAGATTCCTGATCAGGTCAGGAATGACAAGAAGTTTTACAACTCTCCCAACCGTTCTTTTCTCTCCGCCTCATTCTTTACCAAGTTTAAAAAGCGTTCGGTCGAAGATAGACGGCGGTGGCCAACAACGCGTGCAATATACTCAACCGAGGCACCATTTATCAGTTGATAGGCAATAAAAGTATTGCGTAGGTCATTGACCGTAGCGTTTTCGATTCCAACCTCTCTAAAACAGCGCGAAATAATTTGGCGGATATTTCTTACAAGAAGAGGGTGTCCTGTCCTCGTGATAAAAAGATGGTCGTCTTGGCCTGTTTTTTCTCTTATTTTTAGATATTCTTGAATAGCTTTTTTCGCAGCTTTATTCAGGGGGACTTTTCTCTCTGGATTTTTTGCATAGGGCCTTATCTGAAGTGTTGCGTCTGATACATCTGTAAGTCGAAGATTGGCCAGTTCGCCTATCTTAGCGCCGGTCTGAAGTAGGATCTCGATTAGAGCGTAGGTTCGAGGATCTTCTTTTCCCAGATCTCTTAAGGCTCTATACTCGAGTTTGCTAAAAATTCGGGGCGGTGCCTGGCTGTATTTAGGATGAGAAACGTCGAGAGAGGGGTTTTGTTCAATCACGCCCTCATTTTTCAGATAACGGAAAAATGTTCGGATGGAGTTTAGCTTTCTCGAGGCGGATTTTTTAGTGTAATTTTCCTGCAGTAATTTATTAATGAAGGTTTCTATATCCTCCTTTTTAATCTCGCGGATGTCATTTTTATCCTTGCTCGTTAGGTGTCCCACAAACTGTTCCAGATCTTTTTTATAGGCTATAACGGTGAAATCTGATTTTCCTTGCGATTTAAGATAAGAAACAAATTTATCCAAAAGCCCAGGAAGAAGCATTGTGTCCATAATAATCCCATAATATACTAAAGTAAGCCAAAATAATCAAGCGCAGTTTGACCCCGATTAAATCGGGGATTGGGACTTGTATTTTTGAGTACTATTGCTATAGTAATGACTTGCTTCAGTCCGAGGAGGATAAAATAAAGATGCCAAGAACAACAAAAACTACTCACCCCATGGAGGCTATGCTTAAATTACACCACCCCTCCAGAATCAGCAAAGGCCAAGAACTTGAGGCGATGATCGTTTCCCTGTCGAAAAAAGGGGTGACATTTGATATAGGGGCTAAAGCCTACGCGGTGTTGGGCGATTTGGAGGTGAGAGAAATATCTACATACCTTCCCTATTTAAAAGCAGGAAACAGAATTAAAGTCAAGATAGTGGCGCCGGAATCTAAAGATGGATACCCGGTGGTCTCGATGAGAAAATTTTTTCAGAAAGGGAAGTGGGAAATTTTGAAAGAGAAGAAAGAAAAAGAAGAAGAAATCGAGGTCG
>CAYJQQ010000034.1:0-7784 GCA_964372285.1 uncultured Gammaproteobacteria bacterium
CTAGATATTGTGAGCGGTACGCCGATCATAGACATTAAACCCTACACTCCCCAGTATGATAAGATTGAGAAAGCCAAGGTTCCCGATTGGGTCAATAAGCTCATTTTTTAAGACTGTATGAAAAAATATGCCATTCTTATCAGTATTCTCTTTCTTTTTTCTTTTTTAATAAGTCGAATACCTGGTCGCCACTAGATATTTTAAAAGAGCGCTATGCCAAAGGAGAGATAGATAAAAAAGAGTTTGAGCAGATGAAAAAGGAGCTTGCCTAAATTACTTCTCTCAACTTAAACTAGTTATTAAAACCCCAATCTCTCTTTAACTAAAATAACTGTGATTCGCTCAGGCACTATTTCTTTGTTGATGATTAGAATTTTTGACACGTTGCTTCCCATGCCATAGGCTTTTTTGGCTCGTTCATCCTCAAGCGGCAGAACGTACTCATAGATTCTTCTTAAACCTTCCGGAGTGTCTTTGACAATTTTTTGCGACCCTACTACAAAGATTACTTTCCCGCCGGCATAAGCCTCTGCCGAAAGTTGGCTGCCCGTGTTTGAAGCAATTAAAAGATGACCGTCCTCTGTGACTGCGTGGACTGAAGATACAACCCAGTCTGGAGCAGCTCCCAGTTTGGCCATCTGACGACCTTGCGTATTTCTATCCATTTCGTAAAGCTTATTGCGGATTGAAGTATACTTACCGGAGTTATTGATAACATCAGACACGCTTATCTGCTCCAGCGTTTGGGAAGTCATAGTAAAAACCTCTGCTTTTTGAGGGATGATTCCTAAAACTTTTTCTTTGGTCTCTTTTCCTGTTTCTACCACCTCCACTATAAACCCGTTTTCTCCTAATGATTGAACAGTTTTTTCTATCTGTCTTTCTGAAGCTAATTTTCCAAATTCCTCGTTAGACTGCATGTTTTTCACCTCCCTTCATGATTTTGTTATCTTGTCAATATCTATACCAAGACTAGTAAGATATGTTCTATTGACGCTGTAATAATGACTAACTCCGTCTTTTCTTGCTTTTAGGATTCCGCTGTCTGATAGTTTGCCAAAATGATGCGAAAGAGTAGGTTGAGAAAGTGGAAAATGTGTCATCAGCTCCTGACATGATACTTCATCATTATCCAACAGCTTTTTGACAATTTTAATCCTGGTAGGATCTGCTAAAGCTTTAAAAACTTTTAGGGTATTTTTAGACATAATTAAATTGAAACATTGAAATATATCAATAATATATCAGAAAATGTATTTATTGTCAATATTTAAGTGAAAAATTATATCAACGAAATTAACACTCTTAATCTCATTAGGAGATATTGCAAAGACCGGCTTTGACAATATTTTTGGCAAGCATGTAGATGGAAAGTGAGATTAAAACAATGCTTAAAATAGCAAATTCTACTCCATAAATTTATTCATTTTCTTAAGATCGAGAAATTGAACATTTTCTTTTTGTGCAATGCTCGAAGGAGTTTGTGAGATTGAATTACCGGATCTTTGAGATTGGATTTTAAAGTAAATACTAAGAAAAACCCCGAAAATAACTACACTCACAAGAATAGATTTCTTCATTTTGTTTTATCTCCTTATCAGCATTATAAACCAGCAATAAATTTTTTAATTTTTTCTTTATCATATTTATCCAATATCTCTCGTTCTCCCATACGAGTAAGAATTATTTTCCCACCATAACTACTTGGAGCTAAATAGACATTTTCCGGGTATTTCTTAATAATATCCTTCAATTTATTCACTAAATCTTTTTCACAAACATAAGGTTTATTGCAATTATATTGGATGATTACACCCGGCAAACCTTGACCGTCAGCGTGTTCGAGCATGTGCTTTTGGACGGGTTCTGACATTCCAGTATTCAATATATGCGATGGTGGATTCTGTTCAACATGGCCCTGTATATCAATTGGAGGTAAATTGGGGCGGGTTGAAATATACCGACCAAAACCTCCAATAAGTAATAATCCCACCAAAACCAGCAATATTTTTGTTGCGATTCCTTTCAAATCAACTTTTGATTTTGAAGGAGGATGAAGTTTATTCTCAAGTTTTGCCAAGTATCGTCGTTCTCTTCTATTGAGCTGTGGTTTTTGTTTTAATTTTTCAATTTCTGATAATATTTTTGTTTCATCCATACGTTTATTCAATAACTATTGTTCCTCTCATTTGAGAATGCGCGGTTCCGCATTGGACAGAACATAAAAGAGTAAATTTTCCTCGTTTTACTGCATGAAAATCAATTACAGTTTCTTTACCCGGTTCAACGACTTGATCTATGCCAAAATCTGGGAGAGAAAAGCCGTGAGTGACGTCTTCTGACGTGATACGAAATCGCACTTTTTCGTTGAGTTTTAACCTGATAAGATCTGGTGAGAAGCTAAACCGTTTTGCCATTATCCTGATTTCGCGAAGTTTTTCTTCTGTTGATGCTGTGATTTGAGAAATCTCTTGCTTTCTTTGTCCTAATGTTGAATTCTGTCTTCCTCTTGTATAAAAGATTACTAAAAAGAGCAAGACTGCTGCAATAATAATTGCGTTGATTGATAACTTGAATTTCATAGGAATTATCTCTTAGACGCCACAGCTGCCACCTTGGGCAGGGGGTTTTTCCTGAATGCCTTTATCCACAAGATATTTTTTTACGTTTTGGGCACCGAAGGCTGAAAACGTATCTTTACTTAAAAATGCTTTAGGATCGATGTCTTTAAATTCTTTTCCTTCTTTATTTTTAAAATAGAGAGCAACGTCGAAGGCATTAGAGGGGAACCAATAGGAGTTGATGTATTTTCCAGCTTGATACATCTCGGACATTGTAGCACCTTGAGCGGCCATGAGTTCAAATATTCCCAAAAGTGCCATTCCGTGATTGCAGTCTGGGAAGGCTGTTGAGTTTCCACAGCAGGGTCTGTAGACGTTCGAAGCTACTTCGTTGACCACTTTTTCCTGTTCTTCGTTGAGAGGAACGATCGCCTGTTTTGCATAATAGTCCATCGCTCTTCCGCTTTTTGTCAAAGAATCCCAACCACCGGTTGAAGCAAAACCTCCAGTTTGTTCCACGCCACCTTTAACCATCTCACCTTCGGTTAATATTTTTGACTGATTTGCTAAGCCAAAAGCCCAGAATAAATTCAGAAGAAAATATGCGTTTTCCGGCGTTATTTTTATTTTTTTATCCGATCCTTTGGTCAAAATATCGAGCTGTTCTTGAGACAAAGGTTGACCTGATTTATCATAAGTTTCTTTGAATTTAGCAAAATCAATTACTCCCATTTCGATCATTTTTGGTCCAATATTTCCGTATTGGGCGCTTATCTCGTAACCTTCACGGGGATTGATCTGGGCAAAGAGCGCAGCAGATTGATTCTGGTTAGTAATGTTATTTGATTGACTCGCAGTAGTAACTTGCTTTTGTGTTTGCAGTCGCCAGGTTTTAGGGAGACGCGGTAAGGAATATACGATAACGATAAAAAGTAGAAGAGTTACAAATGGTTTCAATTGAGGGAGTGTCTTTTTATTGATGTTAAATTCAAGTCTGCCTTTTTCAACGATAACTATTTTATCCTTAAGTATGGGACAGAGTCCGCTTGTAATTTTTGCATATTCATACATCGAATATATAAGAAGTACTGCCGAAAGGAGTTTTATTTCAAGACCTCCAAAAGGAAGAGCGGTTAAAGAAGCGGCAATGCCAAGCGTAGGCAGAAGAAAAGCGCTACAGACAGAACAACCCGTTGCAGCAGCTGAAAAAAGGAGTGAGGCGAAACTTTGAGCAAATGAAGTTTTTGAAGCCTTTTTCTTCTCTGCAATAACCTGAATAAACATTGAAATGGAAATACCAATAAATATCGCATTTACGACACTAAGGACTATTTGCGCCCAAATGTAAAATGAGGTATTTGATTGCCAAAATGCGTCCCAGGTGGTTTTTTGGATTAAAAGAAAATAGTAAAGAAAAAGGATATTAATTGCGGCGATTATTGAGATGGGCCAATAATATAGTTTTGAAAATGTTTTTTTTAGACCAATATGTAAAATAGATAAAGATGAGTATTTCTTACTTTTCATGATGACTATAAAGTCTAGCAGAAAAAATTCAGACAGACAACGGCAATTCGTAAGAACCCACAACTATGACAAAACCATATCAAACTATACATTTTTGTCATTGCCAGGAGTGGTGATTTTTAGTTGGAACGACGAAGCAATCCCGATTTAATCGGGATTGCGGAGTTTATCCCGAGCTGTTTTGAGATTGCTTCTCCCGCCAGAGGCGGGATCGCAATGACAGCGAGGGACCCCTCGCTCGCAATGACATTCTGTGTCAAGAAGCGTGAATAGTTACGGCAATTCTTCTTTATTTAACTCGTGTGTAGATTTTAGGCTGCCAAGCGGTTGTAGCTGATAAGGTGTCAGACCAATAGCCTTGTCTGCAACCGTTATCTGCCCTCACCCTGAAGTAATATTTTGTGTTAAGATCTAAATGATTTACTGTATAACTGATTACTCCGTTGTAAAAACCATACGGGAAAGATACTCCGAATCTTTCGTCGCCTCTACTATAACCATAAACTATAGTGTAATTGGTTACGGCGTTATTGACAGGAGTAAAGTAAAGAGTGGCTGAATTTCTAGTCACATCGATTTGAAATAGATCTGGAGCATGATCTGGTTTTGTTGCTTGGCATTGTTGGGCAGAGACCGTTAAAGGTGACAGAAATATTGATGCAATAATCCAAACAAAAAACATTAAAAAAACAAATTTGCTTTTCATCTTTTTATATAGTAAACGTAAATGATATCCTATATTATATACAAACTGTTTCAATTATTCAAGAGTAGCTTATAGATCTTGCTTTTTGCGAAATCGTTTGTTATAATTCACGTCCATCAATTATATGAAAGCAAAAATCTGCATAATCGGGCCGGGCGTAGTTGGTCAAGCAACAGGAAAGGTCTTTGTAAAATTGGGCTTTGCGACTGCATTCTTAGGAGGAAATCCTGAAAAAACTGAAAAACTTCGTAAAGAAGGTTACACTGCATACGCAAGAAATGAACTCTTCGATGGATCTTATGATTTTGATATAAGCATGTTGACGGTTCCTACTCCAACTATCAACGGCGAGATAAATCTTAGCGCAATAACATCCGCATCGATTGATTTGGGTAAACGCCTAAAGCTGCGTCCCAAAAAATATCATGTGGTGGTAGTAAAAAGCACGGTGCCACCGGGAACTACTGAAGATATTGTGGCAAAAATGGTGGAGAAATATTCTGGTTGGAAGTTGGGGAGAGAATTTGGGTTATGCATGAACCCTGAATATTTGAGGGAAAAAACCGCCTATGAGGACTCGCTGAATCCCTGGGTTATCTTAATAGGGCAGCATGATAAAAAATCCGGAGATATGCTTGAGGAGTTTTATAAAAAATTTAAATGCCCGGTATTTCGCTGTACAATCAAAGAGGCAGAGTTTCAAAAATATGTACACAATCTGTTTAATTCGGCAAAAATAACATATTTCAATGAGATGAGAGAGGTTGGAAGAAAAGCTGGACTAAATACAGAGAAAGTCTTTAAGGTAACCGCTGTTTCGGCCGAAGGAATGTGGAATCCGCAGTACGGCATCCGCGATCTTGGGCCATTTTCAGGTAACTGTTTGCCAAAAGATACCCAAGCCTTCTTAAACTGGGCAAAGCAAAATGGAAACGGCGTCAACCTCTTAAAGACAATTATTCAGGTTAATGAGGGTATGAATACTGGAAACGGCCCGATAAAAAAAGATGGGATAGGTCTTGAATTATAATTAGTTAATATAAAGAATGAATAGCGATCTCAACTTTTACCTTTATCGATATTTGAATCTTTATCCTTTTCTTATACCACTTGGTTTTATCGGCGTCTGGCGATGGAGTGTTTGGTTAATAAAGAAATCTGCAGGATTTTTTTATAAACCTAGGAAAACGGGATATAAAACTTCTGTTTCCGTAATCACACCTGTCTCTAATGAAAATCCAAAAACGTTCGCTCCCGCCCTTGACTCCTGGAAAAGAAACGACCCTGACGAGATTATCGGGGTTATAGACTACGCAGACAAAGCCTGCATTGAAATATTTAGAGAATTTGCCAAAAAAACCCCAAAAGCTCGGCTGATTATCACCAAAACTCCGGGAAAGCGAGAAGCTTTGGGTGACGGTATAAAAGCCGCAAAAAGCGAAATAGTTGCCTTGATTGACAGCGACACAATTTGGTTTGATGATACGTTAGAAAACGCACTGGCTCCTTTTTCGGATAAAAAAATCGGTGGGGTTGCAACAAAACAGAGCGTAGAAAAACCAAAAACAATTGCCCAAAAACTTTTTAGCATTAGACTTGAGCAGCGCTACTGGGATGATATCCCGTTTTTAGCAACGGCCGAAGATATCCTTATCTGTCTTTCCGGAAGAACCGCATTATATCGAAGAAGTGCTCTTTTACCTATATTGAACGAGATGGTTAATGAAAAGTTCCTGGGTCAAAAAGTCATAAGCGGAGAAGATAAGCGGTTAACATATCTGGTTGAAGCCGCTGGGTGGAAAACGACATATCAGAGTACGGCAAAAGTTTTTACAACCGGTGTCAAAGATATCTCGACATTTATGAAACAGCAAGTGCGATGGACTCGCAATAGTTGGAGGAACGATTTGAGAGCACTTTCTGAAAAGTGGGTTTTTAAACACCCGATCTTCACACTTTATCTCATTGATCGGGCGGTTCAACCTTTTACTTTGCTCATTAGTCCAATCTATTTTATAGTATCTCTTATACTGGGTTTGTGGATTCCAGTAATAGTGATTTTAGTCTGGTGGCATGTAAGTAGACTTTTAAAGATGTATCCGCATCTTAGGAAACATCCGTTCGATATCTGGATGTTGCCTATTTTTATCATCTTCAATTTTGTTTCGGCCTATATCCGCATCTATGCCCTGTTCAGTATCAATATCCAGGGATGGATCACAAGGTGGGATAAATCAAGGTTGCAACAATTTAGATTTTTAGAGCTAGCACGAGGTCATGCCATGACTCTTTTCATGTTTGGATTAGTAACATTGAGCGTTGTTTATAATAAGAATATCAACTATCTAATTCCCCAAGACCAACAGAAAAAATTAGTCGCTAGTACTTTGCCAAGGCAGTCAAGTTTGGCCCTAAACAGAAATAACAATGTGCTGGGAGCAAAAACTCTTGAGGCAGAGAGTTTGCTCACCCGTCGATACGAATTTCAATCGTCGGACTCGCTTGCAGGCATAGCTGAAAGATTTGGCGTTCAGTTCGATAATCTCTTGTTTGCCAACGTCAGCAAAATAACAAATTGGTATAGAATAAAACCGGGAACGATATTTACCATTCCGCCCCAAGGAGTAAATATTGCTCCGTCCTACCTGTTTAATTACCAGAGAATATATGACGACTTTTTACGGATTGTATACGATCCTTTGACTAACGCAATAGTTGTTTCCGGAAGAGGCTATCAGGTTGGATTGAGTGATATTTTTAACACGGTAGGCAAGGAGTATCTTGAAGAAGTGGAACCTAAAGTCTGGCAGATGAGAGCTCATATAATTCTGCGATCGGGTACTACTCTAAAGCTAAATAAAGATGAAGTGACATGGTTGAGGATGGCGAGCGGCAAAGATGGATTTGTAACAATAAGAGGTATTAATGCCGATGTGTTGATAGATGGCGTTAAGATAAGTTCTTGGGACGAGTCAAAAAAAGATTACGAC